>JAEWEI010000206.1 GCA_023389545.1 Actinomycetes bacterium
GAGCCAGGGGACAGCGCTGAGCCAGGGGACAGCGCCGAGCCACGGGGCAGCGCTCAGCCCGGAGGCAGCGGGGCCGGGGCCCGCGAGCTCTCGTCCCGCAGCCACGTCCTGAAGTCGCCGCGTCGGATCGCGCGCTGCGCGCGGGCGCGGGCGACGACCGCCACGGCCAGGAAGACCCCGACCTTCGGCGCCGACGACGGGCGCTCGCGCACCAGCCGGGCCAACGTGCCGGGCGACGTGGCGGCTGCCGAGCCGCGCAGCCCGGCGCCGTCCGCTTGGGCGTTGCCCGTCGCCACCCGCACGCGGCGCCGCACCAAGTCGCGCAGCGTGCGCGGGGGACGGACCACCACGACGGCCTCGGGGACGACGACGCGCTCCGCTGGCGCGAACGCCTCGGACATCACGAGGTCGTCCGAGAGCATCGACGGCAGCCCGCGCAGCCGTGCGTGCCCGCGGGCCGAGACGGCCACGACACCGCGCCCGAACAGCCCGCCGCGCACCTGCGGCAGCCGCTCCCACACGTCGTAGTACCACCGCACCGGCCAGCCCACGCCCTCGCGCGGCACACGGCGTTCCGGCCCGGCCGCGAGCGGCGCGTCAGGGAGCCCGGGGCGCAGTGCCGCGGCAAGCGCGGAGATCGAGGCGGCGGCGATCTCCACGTCCGCGTCGACGTACACCCGCGGGAACACGACTGTGGACTCGTCTCCCCGGCGCAGGGCGCCCGCCTTGCCCGCGTCGGCGAGCTCGACCACTGTGACCGTCGACGGGCTGTCGGGGACGGCGGCCACGCGCCGTGCGACATCGGCCGTGCGATCCGTGCAGCCATTGCACACCACCACCACCTCGAGCGCGATCTCCGGATCGGCGGTCAGCGCGGTGAGCAGCCGCGCGATGGTGCGCTCCTCGTCGTGGGCCGGGACCACCACGCTGGCCACCGGGCCGGTGTGTGGCGTCATGAGCCGCCCTCCTGTGCGGCCGCCGTGCGGACCACCCGTGCGTAGAGCAGCTCCGCGGTGTCGATCTTCGCCTCCCACAGGCCGACGTGCTCCATTCGCAGCCGGGCGGCGCGGCCCATCGTGGCGCGCAGTGCCGGATCGGAGGCGAGGCATTCGATCGCGGCGGCGACATCGGCGGCGAGCGCGGCCGGCGTGGTGACGGGCAGCCGGATCGCGCAGGCGTCGTCGACGGCGCTCGCGGGCCCGCCCCGGTCGACGACGACCACCGGCAGCCCGTGGCCCATCGCCTCGAGCACCACGTTGCCGCCGGGCTCGCGGTAGCTCGGGAAGACGAAGACGTCGGCAGCCCGGTAGTGCGCCTCGACGGAGGCGCGGTCCTGGCGTCCGTGGAACGTCACGTGCTGTGCGACGCCGAGCTCGCGGGCCAGAGCCTCGCAGGCCTCACGGTCCGGCCCGTCGCCGACCACGTCGAGCCGCGCACGGCCGTGGGGGAGCAGGCCGAGTGCCCGCACCACGTCGCGGGCGCCCTTGGTGCGCACCAGCCGACCGACGTGCAGCAGCCGCAGCGGGCCGCCATGGGGGAGGCGCGGCTCGAGCCGGGGCAGCTCGGGCAGTGCGGTCTCGTTGAGCGTCACGAGCTCCCGCACCGGGGCGTCGGCGAGGTGATCGGCGACATACGGCGCGATGCCGAGCACCATCGAGGCGTCGCGGTAGGTGCGGCGCAGCCACGGGTCGTGGGCGAGCCGCCACCGGTCGACGGCGCGCAGGCCGACGTACCAGGGGGCCGTGTCGTCGGCGGGGAACCCGGGCGGGTCGGCCAGCCCGCCGCCCACCGGGCCCAGCAGCCAGGGGATGCCCAGCCCGGCCAGGGGGGACGGGTACCGCGTGGCCACCGGCGCGGGCTGGTGCGCCACGTCGAATCGCTCCCCGCGGGCGAGCGCGGCGCGCGTCCAGCGGCGCGCCCGCAGGTGGAATGCCGCGTAACCGGGTTTCAGCAGGCTGTTGAGCCGTTCGGCGCGCCCGAGCCCGGGCGGCTCGGGCCACTCGATGACGCGGACGCCGGGCAATTGGGGCGCCGCCGGTGGCCGGTCGCGCTTCTGCGAGGTGAGCAGCGTGACGTCATGGCGCCGTCCGAGCCGCGAGGCCCACTGGTGGGCGACCCACGCCTCGCCCACATCGGTGCCGTCGCAGGTGGGGGCCACGAGGAGGATGCGGGTCACACGCCGACGATAGCGCCGGATGTCTGGTTTGAGGGGAAAAGAGATGATCTTCACCCCTAGGAAGGCCCGGGTGAGCAGCATCCCCGAGGTCGCCGTGGTGGTCGTCACGCACAACAGCGCGCACGACCTCGACGCACTGCTGGACAGCCTGCCCGCGGCGCTCGGCCCCGTCGCCGCCCAGGTTGTCGTCGTGGACAACGGCTCCATCGACGGCACCGCCGACCTCGCCCGGGCCCGCGGCGACTGCCTCGTCTCGGCGCAGGAGAACCGGGGCTATGCGGCGGGCATCAACGCGGGCGTCGACGCCGTGCCGGGCGCCGCGATGGTCCTGGTGCTCAACCCGGACGCGCGGCTGGCCCCCCGTGCGGTCGAGCTGATGGTCGAGGCCCTGCGGCGCAGTGGCGCGGGGATCGTCGCGCCACGCGTCGTGGACGAGCACGGCCGCCTCGCCTGGTCGCTGCGCCGGGCGCCCACACTCGGCCGGGCCACCGGGCTGGGCTTCACCGGGTGGCCGGGCGTCAGCGAGCACGTCACCGACCCGGTCGCCTACACCGTCGAGCACCCGGTGGACTGGGCGCTCGGCGCTGCCCTGCTCGTCGACCGCGCGTGCCACGACGCGCTGGGCGGCTGGGACGAGTCGTTCTTCCTCTACTCCGAGGAGACGGACCTGTGCCTGCGGGCCGCCGACGCGGGCTGGCGCACCGTCTACACGCCGCATGCCGAGG
>JAEWEI010000298.1 GCA_023389545.1 Actinomycetes bacterium
CGCTGCTCGAGCTCGACGGCGAGGTGCTGGGCAAGCCGCGCGACGCGCAGGACGCCGTCGAGCGGTGGCGGTCGATGCGCGGGCGCACGGGCGAGCTGCACACGGGCCACTGGCTGATCGACGAGCGGACCCCGCAGTCCGAGGGCGGGGACGGCACGGGCGGCACGCTCGGGGCGGTCTCGTCGACCATCGTGCACTTCGCGGACCTCTCCGACGCCGAGATCGAGCAGTACGCCGCCACCGGCGAGCCGCTCGCCGTGGCCGGCGCCTTCACACTCGACGGCCTGGGCGGCCCGTTCGTCACGGGTGTGGAGGGCGACCACCACGGGGTGGTGGGCCTGAGCCTGCCGCTGCTGCGCGAGCTGCTCGCCGAGATCGGCGTCACGATCCCCGAGCTGTGGCGGCCGGGCACGATCCCCGCCTGAGTCGCAGGGGCCGGCGCACCCCGCCGAGTCGGGCGTTTGTCCGCATCTGACAATCTCCACCCGACGGAGCGGACACCACACTCGTGTCCTCGTGGGATCCCTACAACGGCCCCCGAGCCTGGCTGGGCAGTTCCCCAATCTTCGGGCGGGATGCGTGGCACGGCTGAGATGCCGACGGCCCGCGCGTTACGGTGAGCCGTGCCCGCCATCTCAAAGGTCCTCATCGCCAACCGCGGTGAGATCGCCGTGCGCATCGCCCGCGCCTGCCGGGATGCCCGCATCGGCTCCGTCGCCGTCTACGCCGACCCGGATCGGGAGTCGCTGCATGTGCGCGTCGCCGACGAGGCGTTCGCGCTCGACGGCTCCCGCGCCCAGGAGACGTACCTCGACATCGACAAGCTGCTCGACGTGGCGCGCCGTTCCGGCGCGGACGCCGTGCACCCGGGCTACGGCTTCCTCGCCGAGAACGCCGACTTCGCGCGTGCGGTGATCGCCGCCGGGCTCGTGTGGATCGGCCCCCCGCCGCTCGCCATCGAGCAGCTCGGCGACAAGGTCAGCGCCCGCCACATCGCCCTGCGGGCCGGCGCTCCGCTGGTGCCCGGCACCCCCGACCCGGTGGCCGACGTCAGCGAGATCCACGCGTTCGCCCAGCAGCACGGCCTGCCGGTCGCGATCAAGGCAGCGTTCGGCGGCGGCGGACGCGGGCTCAAGGTCGCCCGCGACGCCTCGGAGATCGACGAGATGTTCGAGTCGGCGGTGCGCGAGGCCACCGCGGCGTTCGGCCGTGGCGAGTGCTTCGTCGAGCGGTACCTCGACTCCCCCCGCCACGTGGAGACCCAGTGCCTCGCGGACGAGCACGGCACTGTCGTGGTGGTCTCGACGCGCGACTGCTCGTTGCAGCGCCGCCACCAGAAGCTCGTCGAGGAGGCGCCCGCGCCGTTCCTCACCGCCGAGCAGCGCGAGCGGCTGGTGACCTCGTCGATCGCGATCCTGCGCGAGGCGGGCTACGTGGGCGCCGGCACCTGCGAGTTCCTGGTCGGAGCCGATGGCACCGTCTCGTTCCTCGAGGTCAACACCCGGCTGCAGGTCGAGCACCCGGTCACCGAGGAGATCAGCGGGGTCGACCTGGTGCGCGAGCAGCTGCGCATCGCGGCGGGCGAGCCTCTCGGCTACGACCACGTGGAGACCCGCGGGCACTCGTTCGAGTTCCGCATCAACGGCGAGGACCCGGCCGCCGGGTTCCTGCCCGCCCCGGGCCGCCTGTCCACGCTGCGCTTCCCCTCCGGCCCGGGCGTGCGGGTCGACTCCGGGGTGGTCGAGGGCGACAGCGTCTCGGGGGCCTTCGACTCGATGATCGCCAAGCTCGTCGTCACGGGCGCCACGCGCGCGCAGGCCATCGAACGGGCCCGCCGCGCGCTCGCGGAGCTCGAGATCGTCGGCATTCCGACGGTGGTCCCGTTCCACCGCGCGGTGCTGGAGGAGGAGGCCTTCGCCCCCGCCGACCCGACTGCGCCGTTCCGCGTGCACACCCGCTGGATCGAGACCGAGTTCGCCGACCGGCTTCCGGGCCTGGCGGGCCAGGGCCCCGCCACGTCGAACGGCTCCCCGCAGGAGGACCAGGACGAGCCGGTGGCGCTGGAGCGCGTGGTCGTCGAGGTCGGGGGCAAGCGGCTCGAAGTCGTCATCCCGGCGTCGCTCGCGCGCACCGTCGGGCGCCCGTCCACCGCGAGCCGCCGCCCGGCGCGGCGCACGGCCGCCCGCCCGGCAGCCGGCAACGGCGCGACGCTGGCCTCGCCCATGCAGGGCACGATCGTCAAGGTGGCGGTGGCCGATGGCGCCGAGGTGGCCGTGGGCGACCTGGTGGTGGTGCTCGAGGCGATGAAGATGGAGCAGCCGCTGCTGGCCCACCGGGCCGGCCGGGTCACCGGGCTGTCGGCCGGCGTCGGGTCGAGCGTCAGCGCCGGCACCGCCATCTGCGACATCGTCGGCTGATCGCATGGGGTCCGACGACCTCAGGAGGCCGCACCACCCGCAGCCTGGCGACGGGTGGGTCGAGTGCGCGTGCGGCCGTCGGCACTGGGGGCTGCATGGCGCGGCAGGGCTGCTGCTCGCGCGCCGCGGCCCCGACGGCCTGGCGACGGACGTGGTGCTGCAGCATCGGGCCGTCTGGAGCGACCAGGGCGGCACGTGGGGGGTGCCCGGCGGCGCGCGGATGCCCGACGAGACGGCCGTCGAGGCGGCGCTGCGGGAGGCGCAGGAGGAGGCGGGCATCGACCCCACCGCCGTCCGGGTGCTCGACGAGCACATGCTCGACCACGGCCCGTGGAGCTACACCACGGTGCTCGCCGTGGCTGAGTCGCCGCTCGAGCCCCGCGCCACCGACACGGAGAGCCTCGAGGTGCGCTGGGTCCCCGTCGGCGAGGTCCGGCTTCTGCCGTTGCTCGGCGAGTTCGCGCGGGCATGGCCGATGCTCCACGCCCGGCTCGACGCGTGACGCGTC
>JAEWEI010000241.1 GCA_023389545.1 Actinomycetes bacterium
GACAAGGTTCCTGCAGTACTGCTCGTACCCCCAACGGGATTCGAACCCGTGCTACCGCCGTGAAAGGGCGGGGTCCTAGGCCGCTAGACGATGGGGGCGGGACTGCCCCTGACGTCGAGGCGTCTTCAGACCGGTGTTAACCATACGGTCTGCCAGCCCAGAACACCAAAACAGCAGGTCAGACCAGTTTTTGGCGGTGAACCGCCGCGAACCGTGGATCAGCATAACCGAGGCAGGATGGGGCCATGGTGCAGATGTCGCGCGAGGACTTCGAGCTGGCGGTGAGCGACGCGCTCGACCTGATCCCGCCCGAGCTCGCGGCGCAGATCGACAACGTCGTGGTGCTGGTCGAGGACGACCCGCCCGAGGGGGAGCCGGACCTGCTGGGCGTGTACGACGGCACGCCGCTCACCGAGCGCGGGGAGTGGTGGGCGATGGGCTCGCTGCCCGATCGCATCACGATCTTCCGCAACCCGACGCTCGCGATCTGCGAGGACCGCGACGAGGTGGTCGAGGAGGTCGCGGTGACGGTGGTGCACGAGATCGCCCACCACTTCGGCATCGACGACGCGCGCTTGCACGAGCTCGGCTGGAGCTGAGCTGCCGCGGCTGTGCGGCTGAGCGGCTGGGCGCCCACGGCTAGCGTGAGGCCATGAGCGAACCGTTGCGCCTGGGCGTGGTGCTGCTGCCGCAGGACCGTTGGAGCGAGGCGCGCGAGCGCTGGCGTCGCGTGGAGGAGTACGGCTTCGACCACGCGTGGACCTACGACCACCTGGCGTGGCGGTCGCTGGTCGACGAGCCGTGGTTCGCGACGGTCCCGTTGCTGGCGGCGGCCGCGGCGGTGACCGAGCGGATCGGCCTGGGCACGTGGGTGGCGTCGCCGAACTTCCGGCACCCGGTGCCGTTCGCCAAAGACGTGATGGGGCTCGACGACATCAGCGGTGGACGGTTCCTGCTTGGCCTGGGCGCCGGTGGTGAGGGGTTCGACGCGTCGGTGCTGGGGCCGCCGCCCACGCGGGGCGTGCGCACCCGGCGGTTCGAGGAGTTCGTGGGCCTGCTGGACCGCCTGCTCACTCACCCGGTCACCGAGCACGCCGGCGAGTTCTACGAGGCGCATGACGCGCGCATGCTGCCGGGGACCCTGGCCCGGCCTCGGACGCCGTTCGTCGTGGCGGCCAACGGGCCGCGGGTGATGCGCGTCGCGGCACGGCACGGGCAGGGGTGGGCGACGTTCGGCCCGTCGTTCGGCCCCGAGGAGGAGGGCCTGGCGCCCGAGGTGGCGCAGGAGCACTGGTGGGCCGGGCTGGCGGGCATGGTCGCCGACTTCGACGACGTGCTCGCCGAGGAGCGGGCGGCCGCCGGGCAGGACTCCGGCCCGCGTCGGCGCTACCTGAGCCTGGACGGCGCGCCGATGTACTCGCTGGCCTCTGTCGACCTGCTGATGGAGGGCGTGGAGCGCGCGGTGGCGCTGGGCTTCACCGACGTCGTCGTGCATTGGCCGCGCGCCAACGGCGTCTACGCGGGGTCGGAGCGCGTCCTGGAGCAGGTGGCCGCGCGGCTCGACGACATGCGGGGGTAGTTGGAGGGGCCGAGGCCGCGGCTCAGCGGGTGTGCGCCCGCCAGGCGGAGGCGACCATCTCGGCGAGGGTGTGGCGCATCTTCCAGTCGAGATCCCGGGCCGCAAGGGCTCCGGAGGCGACGATGCGCGCCGGGTCGCCGGGCCGTCGGGGCGCCATCTCGGGGGTGAACTCGATGCCAGTGGCGTCGGCCATCGCCGTCATGATCTGCCGCACGGAGACGCCGTCGCCACTGCCCAGGTTGTAGACCGGCTCGAGCGCGCGGCCCTCGGCCAGCGCCTGCGCGGCGGCGACGTGGGAGACGGCCAGGTCGGCGACGTGCACGTAGTCCCGCACGCATGTGCCGTCGGGGGTGGGGTAGTCGTCGCCGTTGATGCGGGGCGTGCGGCCTGCGGCGAGCGCGTCGAGCACCAGGGGGAACAGGTTGTGCGGGCTGGAGTCGTACAGCGTGGGGGAGCCGGATCCGACCACGTTGAAGTACCGCAGCGACGTGTGGCGCAGTCCGGTGGCCCGGCCCTGGTCCCGCAGCAGCCATTCGCCGATGAGCTTGGACTCGCCGTAGGGCGACTCGGGCGCGGTGGCGGTCTGCTCGGTCACCAGGTCCGTGTCGGGGGTGCCGTAGACGGCGGCGCTGGAGGAGAAGACGATCGCGTCGACGCCGGCGGTGGCCATCGCGGCGAGCAGGTGGCTGGTGCCGGTGACGTTCTGCTCGTAGGTGTGCAGCGGCCGCTCGACGGAGACGCCGGCGTACTTGAACCCGGCGAGGTGCACCACGCCGGTGACGCGGTGCTCAGTGAGCGATGATGCGACGAGGTCGGTGTCGAGGATGGAGCCACGGACGAGCGGCACGTCGTCGGGCACAAACTCCGCGTGCCCGCTGGAGAGGTCGTCGAGGACGACCACGCCGAGGCCGACGTCCCGGAAGGCCTGGACGACATGCGATCCGATGTACCCGGCCCCGCCGGTGACCAGCCAGTTCATGTGGCCACCCTACTGCCGGACATTTCGGGCCTGCCGAGAGTCCTCGCAGGTGGGAGCCTGGGGCAGGGGGTAGCGATCCGGCCCATCCTCAGTATGCTGAGCATTCCGATGTGGGGAGAGGGGACCGTGAACGAACAGGTCAGCACCGCTGAGTCCCTCACCCGTGCCCGTCCGCAGGCCGACCCCCACGGCCTCGCCCACCGGGTCGACGCGGCGATGGCCGCGACCACCAGGGTCCTCGACGCCTACCTCGCCGGGCGGATCGAGCGCGCAGGGCACGTCGCCCAGCCCTACGGCGAGCTCTGGACGGCCGTGGGCGACCAGGTGGGCGGCAAGCTCATGCGCCCCCGGCTCACCGTCACGGCGTACCTCGGGCTCGGCGGCACGGACATCGACGCCATCGCGCCCATCGCCGCAGCGCAGGAGCTCGTGCACACGGCGATGCTCACCCACGACGACCTGCTCGACCACGACGAGGTGCGCCGGGGCAGGCCCAACATCGCCGGCGCCCATCGAGCCCGGCTCGCGCGGGCCGGAGTGGTGGGCCCCGCCGCCGACGACCAGGTGCTGGCCGCCGGGCTGCTGGGCGGGGACCTGGCGCTCGTGTCAGCGTTCGAGCTCGTGGCCGAGGCCCCCGTGGACCCGGCGCTGCGAGTGGCAGTCGTCGCGCTGCTGGCCCGCACCCTGGGCGCCACAGTGGCCGGCGAGCTGCTCGACGTCGACGCGGAGCTGCGCGACCCCGCCCAGGTGGACCCGCTGCGGATCGCCGAGCTGAAGACCGCCGCCTACTCCTGCACCGCGCCACTGTCCGCCGGCGCCCTGCTCGCCCGCGCCCCCGCCTCCGTGCACGGGCGCCTCGAGCGGTTCGGCGACGCGCTGGGCGTCGCGTTCCAGCTCGTCGACGACGATCTGGGCGTGTTCGGCGACCCGGCGCGCACCGGCAAGTCCGCGCTCTCCGACCTGCGCGAGGGCAAGCGCACCGAGCTGCTGAGGCTCACGTACCTGCTCGCCGACGGCGCCGGGCGCGCGCTGCTCGACCGCCGAGTGGGCGACCCCGACCTCGACGAGGAGGGCGCGGCGCAGGTGCGCGCCCTGATGACCGCGTGCGGGGCCCGCGACCGGGCGCGCGCCCTGGCCAGCGGCGCGGCGCAAGCGGCACGGGAGTGCGCGGCGCAGACTCTGCCAGCACCCCTCGCGGGGCGCCTCGTCGCGTTGGTGGACGAGCTCGACGGCAGGGGGAGCTGATGAGCGACACCGCCAGGGCGCTGTACGACCGGACCGCGGCCCGCGCGAGCAGTGCCGTGCTCGCCGGGTACTCGACGTCCTTCGGGGTCGGCGCGCGGTTGCTGGGGCGACAGGCCCGCCACGACATCGAGGCCGTGTACGCGCTGGTGCGGATCGCCGACGAGGTGGTGGACACCCGCCGCGGCCCAGACGCCGGACCCCTGCTCGACGAGCTCGAGGAGCAGACGGCGCGCGCCCTCGTCGCGGGCTACTCCACGAACCTCGTGGTGCACGCCTTCGCCGCCACAGCCGCGCGGACCGGCATCGGGCACGCCGAGCTCGACCCGTTCTTCGCGTCGATGCGCGCCGACCTGACGGTGCGCGTGCACGATCAGGAGAGCTACGAGCTGTACGTCTACGGATCCGCGGAGGTCGTGGGGCTCATGTGCCTCGCGGTCTTCCTCAACGCGGACCGGGCGCCGGGCGAGCCCGTGCGGCGCCCGGACGCCGGGCTGGCCAGCGGCGCACGGGCCCTGGGCGCCGCGTTCCAGAAGATCAACTTCCTGCGCGACCTGGGCGCGGACTCCGGCGAGCTCGGCAGGAGCTACTTCCCGGGGGTGCGGCCAGGAGCGCTGGACCGCGCGCAGCTCGACCGGATCCTCGACGAGATCGCCTGCGACCTCGAGGTGGCCCGGGGCGCCCTGCCGCGACTGCCCCGCCGCGCGCGGCTCGCCGTCGCCGCGACGCTCGGGCTCTACGACACACTGCTCACGCGGCTCGCGGCCACCCCGCCCGACGAGCTGCTGGGCCGCCGGCTGCGGCTGCGTGGCACGCACAAGGCAGCCGTGGTGCTGCGGGCGGTGGCCATGCAGGCAGGCCGCGGTGGCCGGGTGGGCGGCAGCCCGTCGGGAGGCGGCCGGCCGGGCGGAGGCCGGGCAGATGACAGCGGCTCGGGCGTCGAGCGCGCACAGGACGTGAGGGTGGACGCATGACGCGGGTGGCAGTGGTCGGCGGCGGCATCGGAGGGCTGGCCACGGCGGCACTGCTCGCGCGCGGCGGCGCGGAGGTGACGCTGCTCGAACGGCACGCGACGCTCGGCGGCCGGGTGGGCACGGCGACGTTCGACGGGTTCCGGTTCGACACCGGGCCGTCGTGGTACTTCATGCC
>JAEWEI010000060.1 GCA_023389545.1 Actinomycetes bacterium
AGCACCACGACGCGGCTGCCCTTGTCGATCGCCAGGTCGACGTCGGTGAAGACCTCCTGCGAGCCGTAGGACTTCGACAGCCCGGAGGCGGTGAGCGGGGTCTTCCCGCACGGCGCCGGGTCGGGGAACCGCAGCTTGGCGACCTTGTCGGAGGCGCGGACCTCCTCGAGGCCCGAGAGCATCCGCTCGGCGCGCCGCATCATGTTCTGCGCGGCGACGGCCTTGGTGGCCTTGGCGCGCATCTTGTCGGCCTGCGCCAGGAGGACCGTGGCCTTCTTCTCGGTGTTGGCGCGCTCGCGCTTGCGGCGCTTCTCATCCGTCTCGCGCTGCTTGAGGTACGCGTCCCAGCCCAGGTTGTACTGGTCCAGCTCGCCGCGGTTCGCGTCCAGGTGGAACACCTTGTTGACGGTGGCGCGCAGCAGCTCGGTGTCGTGGCTGATCACCACGAAGCCGCCCGGGTAGGACTTGAGGTAGTCGCGCAGCCACAGGATCGAGTCGGCGTCGAGGTGGTTGGTCGGCTCGTCGAGCAGCAGCGTGTCGACTCCCGAGAACAGGATGCGCGCGAGCTCCACGCGGCGGCGCTGGCCGCCGGAGAGGGTGCCGATGGTCTGCCCCAGCACCCGGTCGTCGAGCCCCAGGTTGGCTGCGATCCGGTGCGCCTCGCTCTCGGCGGCGTACCCTCCGCCGGCCTGGAAGCGCGCGTCGAGCTTGGCGTAGCGCTCCATCGCCGCGTCACGCGTCTCGTCGTCCGCGCTGGCCATCGCCCCCTCGGTCTCACGCATGGACTTGACGATCTCGTCCAGGCCGCGCGCCGACAGGACCCGGTCCAGGGCCAGGACGTCGAGGTCGCCGGTACGCGGGTCCTGCGGAAGGTAGCCGACCTCCCCGGTGCGGGTGATCTGCCCGCCGGTGGGCAGGCTCTCGCCGGCCAGCGTCTTGGTCAGCGTCGTCTTGCCGGCGCCGTTGCGGCCGACCAGGCCGATGCGGTCACCCGCCGCGATGCGGAAGGTGGCCTCCTCGAGGAGCACTCGGGCGCCGACGCGCAGCTCGACGGCGTGGGCAGTGATCACTGATGTCCTTCCGGGGCCGGTCGGGGACCGGCTGGGATTACCTCCGACTGCCTGACGTCACTTTTGGACGGAGGCACAAACGCCGTCAAGTCTACGACCGGCTAGCGTTGTCAACGGCCCGAGGACCCTGTCCGGCCGCTCCACTTCCCACTCGGCACCTCAGGAGAGCTATGTCCCAGGTCCCCAGCGAGCCGCTCGCCCCGTCCCCCGACGGCGCCTCCAGCGCCGCCCCGCTCCCCCTCGCGCGCTCGTCTGCCGCCACCGATGTGGCCCTCGTGGCGACGTTCGCGGCCCTGCTCGCGGTGTGCGCGATCCTGCCGCCCATCGCCGTCGCGGGCCTCGCCGTGCCGATCACCCTGCAGACCTTCGGCGTGATGCTCGCGGGCCTGGTGCTGGGTCCGCGCCGGGGGCCGCTGGCGGTGCTGCTCTACCTCGCGGTCGGGTTCGCGGGGCTGCCGGTGTTCTCGGGCGGGTCGGGCGGCGTCGGCGTGCTGGGCACGGCCTCGGCGGGGTACCTGCTCGCGTTCCCGTTCGCCGCGTTCCTCGCCGGCTTCCTCGCGCAGCGCGCCGCGTCCGTGCGGCCCGCGCTGCGCTATTGGGCGCTGTTCGCCTCGGCCATGAGCGCGAGCCTGCTGTTCATCCACCCGCTCGGGATCACCGTCATGGGCTGGCGCGTCGGCATGTCCGCGACGGAGGCGATCGCCGCCGGCGCCACCTTCCTGCCGGGCGACGTCATCAAGAACCTCCTCGCGGCGCTCGTCGCGACGGCCGTGTTCCGGGCCTTCCCGGACCTGCTGCGCCGCTCGCGCTGACCCCGAGGCCGTCCCGCATGATCGAGTTCGACGCCGCCACCGTCACCGTGTACGCCGCGCGTGACGGTGGCGGCACAACCGACGAGGTGCGCACCCTGCTCCATCCGGTGACCTGCCGGCTCACCGAGCGGCGCGTCGCGGTGATCGGCGCCAACGGCTCGGGCAAGTCCACCTTGGCGCGACTCGTGAACGGCCTCGCCCTGCCCTCGGCGGGCAGCGTGCGGGTCGAGGGCCTGGACACCGTCCGGCAGGGGCCGGCGGTACGCGCACGCGTCGGGTTCGTGTTCGCCGACCCCGACGCCCAGCTCGTCATGCCCACGGCGGTCGAGGACGTCGCGCTCTCGTTGCGCCGGCTCGACGTCCCCGCGGCGGAGCGCTCCGCACGCGCGCGCGAGATCCTCGCCCGGTTCGGCCTGGCCGGACATGCCGAGACGCCCGTGCACGCCCTCTCGGGCGGGCAGAAGCAGCTCCTCGCACTGGCTGGCGTCCTCGCCACCGAGCCGTCGGTGCTCGTGTGCGACGAGCCGACCACCCGGCTCGACCTGCGCTGGCGGCGCGTCGTCGACGACCTGGTCGACGGGCTCGAACAGCAGGTGCTCCTCGTGACCCATGACCTGGACGCCGCCGCGCGCGCCGACCGGGTGCTGGTGGTCGACGAGGGCGCAGTGGTGCACGACGGCGATCCGGACGAGGGCGTCGCGCGCTATCGCGAGCTCATCGCCGCGGTCCCGGCCCCGTGGTGAGGCGCGCGCGCGGCCCGCGGCGGCGGGCATGGGCCGGGCCCCTCGGGCTGTACCACCCGGGCACGAGCGTGGTGCACCGGACAGGCCCCGGCGCCAAGCTCGGCGGGCTGCTGGTGCTCGGGGTGCTGGTCATGGCGCTCAAAGGCGTGCCCGCGTCGCTCGCGCTCGCCGCCGTGCCGCTCGGCCTCGCGGCCGTCAGCCGGGTGCCGCTGCGCGCCACGGCCCGCGGCGCCGCTCCCGTGCTCCTGACCGCGGCCCTGGTGCTCGCCTACCAGAGCTGGGCGCGCGGCTGGCAGGCCGGCCTCGAGATCGCGCTGGACCTCGTGACGATCGTGCTGGCCGCGAGCGTGCTCACCGCCACCACCCGCGCCGACCACATGCTCGACACGCTGTCCCGGGCCGCGCGACCCCTGCGCCACGTCGGCCTGCCGCCCGAGACGTTCGCGCTCGCCGTGAGCCTCATGTTGCGCGCCATCCCCGCACTCCTCGAGACGTTCGGCGAGGTCCGCGACGCCGCTCGGGCCCGCGGCCTCGAACGCGACCCCCGCGCGCTGCTCGCCCCGGCCGCTGTGCGCACAGTGGCCCGGGCGCGGGCTACTGGTGACGCGCTGGCAGCGCGCGGCATCGGCGAGGACTGACGAGCCCGGCGAACCGCCCCAGGCCCGGCCCTTGCGAGTTGGACGCCCGACCTGCGCGACGCGTGGGACGCCATTAAGTTCGCCGCATGACGTTCAACCAGGGTGGCAGCTTCGAGGGCGGCCGGGTCCGCACGAGTCGCGGCGGCCGAGGAGCGGCCCTCGGCGGCGGCATCGGGGGCCTCGGGCTCCTGGTGGTCGTCGTCATCTCGCTCATGACCGGCACGGACCCCAGCCAGCTCCTCGGCGCGAGCGGCGGCTCCGGGGCCGCCGAGCAGGGCGAGGTGGGCGCCTGCACCGCCGAGCAGGCCAACAGCGACCCGCAGTGCCGCCTGTCCGCCACCATCCAGGCCCTGGACGCCTACTGGGCGACAGCGCTGCCGTCCGGGTTCGCCGAGCCGGGCGTCGAGTCGTTCACCGGGGGCACGTCCACCGGGTGCGGCCAGGCGTCCTCCGCCACCGGCCCGTTCTACTGCCCGCCCGATCAGTCGATCTACCTGGACCTGTCGTTCTACGACGTGCTGCAGAGCCAGTACGGCGCCACGGGCGGCCCGCTCGCGGAGATGTACGTGACAGCGCACGAGTACGGCCACCACGTGCAGAACCTCACGGGCGTGATGGCCAGCGCCGACCGCCAGGGCGGCGGGGCGGAGTCCGACTCGGTGCGCGTCGAGCTGCAGGCCGACTGCTACGCGGGCCTATGGGCGGGCCACGCGTCGAGCACCGTCGACCCGGACACCGGCGTGGTGTTCCTCAAGCCGATCAGCGCCGACGAGCTCGCGCAGGCCCTGTCCGCGGCGGCCGCCGTCGGCGACGACCACTTGCAGGCGCAGTCGTCGGGCGGCGTCAACCCCGACACCTGGACCCACGGCTCGAGCGAGCAGCGCCAGCGCTGGTTCACCACCGGCTACGAGCAGGGCACGCTCGCCGCATGCGACACGTTCGCCGCGGCGCAGCTCTGAGTCGCCGCACAGCTCTGAGTCGCCGCACAGCTCTGAGTCGCCGCACAGCTCTGAGCGGCCCGCACACAGCGGCGCCGCGCTCAGAGGTCCCGAGCGCGGCGCGGAGGGCGGCGCCTGCGGGCCGCCACGTGGCTGTGGGTCAGATGTTGAAGCCGAGGGCCCGCATCTGCTCGCGGCCGTCGGGCGTGATCTTCTCCGGGCCCCA
>JAEWEI010000118.1 GCA_023389545.1 Actinomycetes bacterium
CCTCCACCGCCGCCGGGCCGGCGTTGAAGATCTCGGTGGTGAGCGTGGTGTCGCCCAGCGCCTCGGCGTACGTCCCGTCGGCCACCCCGATCAGGGGGATCGCGTGGGTGATGTTCGCGAAGTAGCCGAGGCGCAGCTCGGCGGCCTCACCGCTCACGGCCGCGGCGTCGGACCCCTGGTCGGCAGGTGTGTCGAGTGCCGCGCACGAGGCGGCGAGCGCGGCGGCGGAGACGATCAGGATGGCGCGGTAGGCGGCGCGGCGGACTCGGGCGGGCAGGAGCGTGGACATGTCGGTTCCTCTCGAGGGCATGGGCGTGGGCGCGGGATCAGCGCGCCTGACATCGCCCTGTCTCCTCGACGGCGCCCGCGAGCGGCGAGCGGCCCACCATGCCCGCCGCGAGCGTGGCGCCGTCCACCGGGTCGACCAGCAGGAACGTGCCGGTGTGGCGGTGCGCGGCGAACTCGTCCAGCAGCACGGGCTCTGCGAGGAGGACCCGCACCGTGCCGATCGCGTTGAGGGCCAGGGCGCCGGCGGAGGGCTCCAGCTCCAGGGTGTCGATGTCGTAGCGGGCGCCGACCTCGCGTAGCACTCCCCGCACCGTGCGCGTCCCGGTGCGGACCAGCACGCGGGCTCCGGGCGTGCCTGGGGACGCCGCCAGCCAGCACACGGTCCCGCTGAGGTCGGAGCCAGCCGACGCAGGGGAGTGGGCCGCCACCAGCACCTCGCCGCGGGCGACGTCCAGCTCGTCCTCGAGGCGCAGCGTCACCGACTGCGGCGCATGGGCCTGGTCCAGTGGGCCGTCGAACGTGTCGATGCCCACCACCCTGCTCCGGCCGCCTCCGGGCACGGTGGCGACCTCGTCGCCCACGGCCACCACCCCCGAGCTGATGCGGCCCGCATAGCCCCGGTAGTCGGGATGCTCAGCGGTGCGTGGCCGGATCACGTACTGCACGGGGAAGCGCAGCGGCTCGGTGGCCGGGTCCCGCAGCACGGGGACCCGCTCCAGGTGCTCGAGCAGTGTGGGGCCCGTGTGCCACGGCATCCGGGCCGAGCGCTCGACGACGTTGTCGCCCGCGAGCGCCGAGACGGGGATCGCCTGGACACCTGTGACGCCCAGTCGCGCGGCGTAGGCGGCGAACTCGTCGGCGATGGCGGTGAACGCGTCCTCGGCGTAGTCGACGAGGTCCATCTTGTTGACGGCGAGGACGAGGTGCGGCACGCGCAGCAGCGCCGCGATGGCGGCGTGCCGCCGGGTCTGCTCGAGCACGCCGCGGCGCGCGTCGACGAGGACGACGGCGAGCTCGGCGGTGGAGGCGCCGGTGACCATGTTGCGCGTGTACTGCACGTGCCCGGGGGTGTCGGCCAGCACGAACGCGCGCGTGGCGGTGGAGAAGTACCGGTACGCCACGTCGATGGTGATGCCCTGCTCGCGTTCGGCGCGCAGCCCGTCGGTGAGGAGGGCCAGGTCGACGGCCTCCCCGCCGCGGGCGTGGCTGGCGCGCTCGACGGCGGCGAGCTGGTCGGCGAGCACCGACTTGGTGTCGTAGAGCAGCCGCCCGATGAGGGTGCTCTTCCCGTCGTCCACTGACCCGGCGGTGGCCAGGCGCAGCAGGTCGCGCTCCCGGTGCCCGCCGGGTGCGCCCGGGTGGCCGGCGGCCTGCTGAGTGGTGGTCTGCGTGCCCATCAGAAGTACCCCTCGCGTTTGCGGTCCTCCATGGCGGCCTCCGAGGCGCGGTCGTCGGCGCGGGTGGCGCCGCGCTCGGTGAGCCGGCTCGCGGCGACCTCGACGATCACGTCCGCCACCGTCCGGGCTGTGGAGTCGACGGCGCCGGTGCAGCTCATGTCGCCGACGGTGCGGTAGCGGATGGTGCGCCGCTGCACCGGCTCGTCGGGGCGGGGGCCGCCCCAGTCCCCGGCGGTGAGCCACATGCCGTCGCGGGCGAACACGTCGCGCTGGTGCGCGTAGTAGATGGACGGCAGCTCGATCTGCTCGCGCTCGATGTAGCGCCACACGTCGAGCTCGGTCCAGTTCGATAGTGGGAACACGCGCACGTGCTCGCCGGGGCTGTGCCGCCCGTTGTACAGGTCCCACAGCTCGGGACGCTGGCGCCGGGGGTCCCACTGGCCGAGGGCGTCGCGGAGGCTGAACACGCGCTCCTTGGCGCGCGCCTTCTCCTCGTCGCGCCTGCCCCCGCCGAACACCGCGTCGAAGCGGTGGGTGGTGATGGCGTCGAGTAGCGGCACGGTCTGCAGGGGGTTGCGGGAGCCGCCCGGCAGCTCGCGCACGCGGCCGGTGTCGATCGCGTCTTGCACGCTCGCGACGACGAGCCGCAGGCGGTGCCGGGCGACGGTGTCGTCGCGGTAGGCGATGACCTCGGGGAAGTTGTGGCCGGTGTCGACGTGCATGACGGGGAACGGCACGGGCGCGGGCCAGAACGCCTTGCGCGCCAGGTGCAGCATGACGATGGAGTCCTTGCCGCCGCTGAACAGCAGCACGGGGCGTTCGAACTCGCCGGCGACCTCGCGGAAGATGTGCACGGCCTCGGACTCGAGGACCTCGAGCTGGCTCAATGCCCGTGGGGGCTCGCCTGTCGCCGCTGCGGGCGGGGGAGGCGTCGGGATGGAAGTCGTGGACGTCATAGGTGCAACCCGCATTCCGTCTTGTCCTGGCCTGACCATCGCCCGGCGCGGGCGTCCTCGCCGGGCTCCACCGCCCTGGTGCACGGCGCGCAGCCGATCGAGGCGTACCCGAGCTGGCGAAGGGGGTTGAGCAGCACGTGGTGCTCGGCGGTGTAGGCGTCGACGTCGGCCTGCGACCACGCCGCGAGCGGGTTGAGCTTCACCTTCGAGCGGCGCTCGTCCCAGCCCACCACCGGGATGTCGGTGCGGGTCGGCGCGTCCTCTCGGCGCATGCCCGTGACCCACGCCTGGTACGGGGCCAGGCCGCGTTCGAGCGGCTCGACCTTGCGCAGCGCGCAGCACAGGTCGGGACGCCGGGCGTGCAGGCGGGGCCCGTGCTCGGCATCCTGCTCGGTGACGCTCTGCCGGGGGAGGACTGTGCGCACGGTGATCGGGGTGGTCGCCGCGAACGCGTCGCGCGTGCCGAGCGTCTCGGCGAAGTGGTAGCCGGTGTCGATGAACAGCACGTCCACGCCGGGGGCTGCGCGCGACGCGAGGTGCACCAGCACCTCGTCGGCCATGGAGGACGCGACGACCAGCCCGGCGCCGAAGGCCTCGTGCGCCCACGCGAGCACGTCGAGGGGGTGTGCTGACTCGAGCTCGGCGCCGGCCGCGAGGGCGGCGTCCCGCAGAGCGGCCCCGGTGCTCATCGGCCCACCGCCAGGGCGACGAAGCGCACGGCGAAGACGCGCGCGCAGGTGCGGCACTCCCACTCGCCATGCCGTTCGCCGGACGGGCGCAGGTCCTCCCCGGCGCAGAACGGGCAGTAGTAGGGCACGGCCCGCTGGCCGGCGTCCGGGGTGGCGCTCACCGCAGGTCCTCGTCTGCGGCGCGCAGGGCCCATTGGGCGAACAGCTCGTCCTCGTGGCGTTGGGCGTCGAATCGCCGGGCGACGCGCTCCACGTAGTCGGCGAGCTCATCGGCGGGCACCCGCAGGCCGCGCAGCGTGCGGCCCATGCCGCTGGTGAGCCCCAGGCCGCCCCCGAGGTGCACCTGGTACCCGTCCTCGCCGCCCGCGAGCGCGCCCTTGAGGCCGATGTCGGCCACTTGGATGCGGGCGCAGGAGTTCGGGCAGCCGTTGAGGTTGATGGTCAGGGGGTGGTCGAACGTGGGCAGCCGCTCGTCGAGGCTGGCGACGAGGTCGGCGCCCCGGGCCTTCGTCTCGACGATGGCGAGCTTGCAGAACTCGATGCCGGTGCACGCCATGGTGCCGCGCCGGAATGTGGACGCCCCGCGCACCAGGAGGCTGAGGCGCTCAAGGCCCTCGACGAGCGTGTCCACCTGATCGGCGGCGACGTCGAGCACGACGATCTTCTGCTCGGCGGTGAGCCGCACCCGGGTGGAGCCGCACAGCTCGGCGAGGTCGGCGACGGCGGCGAGCACGGCGCCGGGGGTGCGGCCGACGAGGGGCGCGGCGCCCACGTAGAACCGGCCGTCCTTCTGCGGGTGCACGCCCACGTGGTCCCGTCGCGCGAAGGGCGGTGGGGGTGGCGCCGGGCCGTCGGGGAGGGTGTGCTCCAGGTACTCGCCCTCGAGCACCTGGCGGAACAGCTCGGGCCCCCAGTCGGCGACGAGGAATTTGAGGCGGGCCCGTGAGCGCAGTCGGCGGTAGCCGTAGTCCCGGAAGATGCCGGCGACTCCCGCCCACACGTCGGGGATCTGCTCCAGGGTGACGAAGGCGCCCAACCGGACGGCGAGCCGGGGGTTGGTGGACAGGCCGCCCCCCACCCACAGGTCGAAGCCGGGGCCGAGCTCGGGGTGCAGCACCCCGACGAAGGACACGTCGTTGATCTCGTGGGCCACGTCCTGGTGGGGGGACCCGCTGATGGCCGTCTTGAACTTGCGCGGCAGGTTGGAGAACTCGGGGTTGCCCACGAACCTGGCGCTGACGGCCTCGACGGCGGGCGTGCCGTCGATGATCTCGTCGGCGGCGACACCGGCCACGGGCGAGCCGAGGATCACGCGGGGCGTGTCCCCGCACGCCTCCTGGGTGCTGAGGCCCACAGCCTCGAGGCGGCGCCAGATGGCGGGCACGTCCTCGATGCGCACCCAGTGCAGCTGCAGGTTCTGCCGGTCGGTGATGTCAGCGGTGCCGCGGGCGTGCTCGAGGGAGATCTCGGCGATGGTGCGCAGCTGCTCGGTGGTCAGCGCCCCGCCGTCGCAGCGGACGCGCAGCATGAAGTGCTCGTCGTCGAGCTCATGTGGCTCGAGGGTGGCGGTGCGGCCGCCGTCGATGCCGGGCCGGCGCTGGGTGTACAGCCCCCACCAGCGCATCCGCCCGCGCAGGTCGTCGGGGGAGATGGAGGCGAAGCCCTGGCGGGAGTACACCTGCTCGATGCGGCGGCGGACGTTCAGCCCGTCGTCCTCCTGCTTGAACCGCTCGTTGGCGTTCTGGGGCTCATGTGAGCCGAAGGCCCACTGGCCCTCGTCTCTGGTCGCCGGTGGGGCGATCCGTGTCTGCGCCATCTGGCGCCACCTCCGGGGTTCGGGGACGTGCAGGCTCGTCGGCCACCCGTGGGTGGCGGTGCGGGCGCCGCGCGCCCGACAAC
>JAEWEI010000225.1 GCA_023389545.1 Actinomycetes bacterium
GTGGTGAGCAGCCGCGCCGTCATGTCGGCGCGCTCGAGCGAGCGGCCCAGCACCATGAACTGCCAGGTGTCGTCCCGGGAGGTCACCGAGTCGACGAGGCCCGCGACGATCGCGGCGCGCTCGCGCACCCAGGTGAAGTAGTCGTGCGGGCGGCCGGGACGGACCTGGGCGGGCAGCTGGTTCCAGGTCGTGTTGAGGCACTCCCACAACTCGGTGGACACCGTCTCGCGGGCGCGGCGGGCGTTCTCGCGCGCGGCCGTCAGCGCGCCGGCGATCGACGCCGGCGCTCGGCGGTCGTAGGCGAGCATGTCGAGCACCAGCTCGCGTCCCACCCGCACCCCGGCTGGGAAGTCGGTGCGGTCCATCACCGACAGCAGCGAGCGGCACGCCAGGTCGTCGTCGGACCACGGGTCCTCGAGCAGGTTCTGCAGGTGCACGTCGAGCAGCCGCGCCGTGTCGTCCGCGCGCTCCACGTAGCGGCCGATCCAGAACAACGACTCGGCGATCCGGCTCAGCACGGGCCTTCCCGCGTCTCGGGCCGCTCGGCGAGCGCCTGCTGCTGCTGGCTCGCCTGCGCGTGCAGGTCGTCCGTGGGGTTGGCGTCGATCGGCACGGGGGAAGCGGCCTGGGCCCGCGGCGTTGCGGCGGCCGGTGGCGCGCTCGGAGCGCCCCGCCGCGCGGCGTCGCCGAGCACCCAGGTGTCCTTCGAGCCGCCGCCCTGCGAGCTGTTCACGACGAGCTGCCCCTCGGGCAGCGCGACCCGCGTCAGGCCGCCCGGCAGCACCCACACCTGCTCGCCGTCGTTCACCGCGAACGGGCGCAGGTCCACATGCCGCGGGCGCAGGGTGTCGCCGATCAGCGTGGGCACCGTGGACAGCTGCACCACGGGCTGGGCGATCCACCCGCGCGGATCGGCCAGCAGTCGCGCCCGCAGCGCGGCGAGCTCGCGGCGGCTCGCCTGCGGGCCCACCACGAGCCCCTTCCCCCCGGATCCGTCCACCGGCTTCACCACCAGCTCGTCGAGCCGGTCGAACACCTCCTCCAGGGCGCCTGGGTCCTCCAACCGCCAGGTGTCGACGTTCGCGAGCAGCGGCTCCTCCCCCAGGTAGTACCGGATCAGGTCGGGCAGGTAGGTGTAGACCAGCTTGTCGTCGGCCACGCCGTTGCCCACCGCGTTCGCGATCGTCACGGCGCCGGTGCGCGCGCACGTCATGAGCCCCGGGCTGCCAAGCAGCGAGTCGGACCGGAACGCGACCGGGTCGAGGAAGTCGTCGTCCACCCGCCGGTAGACCACGTCGACGCGCCGTCGCCCCTTGGTGGTGCGCATCCACACCCGGCCGCCCGCGCAGAACAGGTCCCTGCCCTCGACCAGCTCGACGCCCATGGTCCGCGCGAGCAGCGAGTGCTCGAAGTACGCGCTGTTGTGCACCCCGGGGGTGAGCACCACCACCGTGGGGTCGTCGACGCCGGACGGAGCCGCAGCGGTCAACGCCGCCAGGAGCCGGCGGGGGTAGTCCTGCACCGGGCGGATGCGCAGGGTCGCGAACAGCTCGGGGAAGGTCCGCGCCATCGCGCGGCGGTTGGACAGGACGTAGCTGACGCCGCTGGGCACCCGCACGTTGTCCTCGAGCACCCGGAACGTGCCCGCCTCGTCGCGGATCAGGTCGATCCCGGAGACGTGCACGCGCACGCCGTTGGGCGGCTGGATGCCGCGGGCCGCCCGGTGGAAGTGCGTGGAGGAGACGATCAGCCCGCGCGGCGCCACACCGTCCGCGACGGCCTTCTGGGGGCCGTAGACGTCGGCGAGGAACGCCTCGAGCGCACGCACCCGCTGCGCCACGCCGGGCGCGACCTGGTCCCACTCCTGACTGGTCAGCACGCGGGGCGCGACGTCGAGCGGGAACGGCCGCTCCTCGCCGGCGAGGTCGAAAGTGACCCCCTCGGCCAGGTACGAGCGGGCGAGCGCCTCGGCTCGCGCGCGCAGGTCGTCGGCCGAGAGCTGCGCCAGCGCCGAGTGCACGTTGCCGTAGGCGGGCCGCACCTCGCCGCCGCGGTCGAGCATCTCGTCCCAGGCGAGGCCGACCGGGTAGTCGTCGAAGAGGTCCGCCATGTCCGGAACGTACCCCTCTCATGTGACGCGCGTGTGACATCCCGGCCGCGGCCCGACGTCCGGTCCTAGGGTGTGCGGGTGACCAACGGCAGATGGCGGCGCGTGCTCCGATCGGCGCTGCGACGCGCCGCCTCCCCCACCGCGACGACCGCCTCACGCCCGTCTCCTCCCGCGCCCGCCCCGCGCCGCTCGACCGGCGCCGGAGCGCCGGGCCGGCCGACTGCTCCCGGCGACTTCGACGGGACGGTTCGGCCGGAGTACACCCCCCGGCTCGACGGCGACGCCGATCCGGGCGAGATCGTGTGGACGTGGGTGCCCTTCGAGGACGACCCGTCGCGCGGCAAGGACCGCCCCGTGCTGGTGGTCGGCCGCGACGGCAGGTGGCTGCTCGCGCTGATGCTGTCGAGCAAGGACCACGACGTGGACGCCGCCGACGAGGCCCGGCACGGGCGGCGCTGGGTGGACATCGGCGCCGGCGCGTGGGACTCGCGCGGCCGGCCCAGCGAGGTGCGGCTCGACCGCGTGCTGCGCGTCGACCCCGCGGCCGTGCGCCGCGAGGGCGCTGTGCTCGACCGGAGGGTCTTCGACCGCGTCGTGCGCGCCTTGTGACACGCCGTTCAACTGCTAGGATAGGAAATCGCGTGTCCGCCCAGGTCGGCGGGCACTCGTCCAGCTCCTCTCCGCGGGTATCCCCACGCCCAAGTCCCGGCGCTGGACAAGCCCTCTACGACCTCATCGATCGCTCAGGCGAACACACCAGAAAGTCCACACGTGGCGAACATCAAGTCTCAGATCAAGCGCATCGGCACCAACGAGAAGGCGCGCCTGCGCAACAAGGCGGTCAAGTCGGAGCTCAAGACGCACGTGCGTCGTGTCCGCGAGGCCGTCGCCGGTGGCGACAAGGAGGCCGCAGCGGCCGCCCTCGTGACCGCGTCGCGCAAGCTCGACAAGGCCGTGTCGAAGGGTGTCATCCACTCGAACCAGGCCGCGAACAAGAAGTCCGCGCTGGCGAAGTCGGTCTCGTCGCTCTGACGAGCACCATCGAGGACCAACGAAGGCGTCACCCCCCCTGCGGGGTGACGCCTTCGCCATGTCCGGCGGTCGCTGGGATCACACCCCCGCGTTCCACACCTCCCGCAGGACAGCCGGTACGGCAGGCCTGATGCCCGCCTCGCGGAGAGCGCGGTCGAAGGCATGCGCTGCCCCCGCGACGTCCCCGTTCCCCATGAAGCGGTCGCCCAGCTCGCGCCAGGCAGCAGCCGACTTCCGGTTCGCGGACATCATGCCGAGCATGTCCGCGGCCCATCGGTACGCCCGCGTCGCTCCCGCGACGTCCTCCCGGGCGTGCAGCGCATCCCCCAACGCGAGCTGGGCGACCGCGGTCTCGAGGCGCGGCTGGTCTCCCAGCCGCGCGATGGCATCCCGTGCGCAGGCCTCGGCGAGCACCGGATCGTGCAGCACGAGGTGCGCGCGTGAGCGCTCGACGTCCACGCGCGAGAGCTCGATCTCAGACCCGCCGGCGAGCAGCTCGGGGATCGCGCGATCGAGTTGGCGCAGCGCCTCATGCGGCTCCGAGGGGTCGCTGCGCAGCAGCAGCCAGGCGTAGTTGAGCCGCAGACGCGGAAGGTCGCGACCGCTGTCGCCCTCGCCCAGCAGCGCGAGAGCCCGCTCCGTGTAGCGCTGCGCGAGCTCGTAGTCCCGCCTGTGCTCGGCGACGACGGCGGCGTTCCAGTACACGCTGCCCCGGCCGCGGGCGCTGCCGATCTCCTCGGCCTGCCGGATCAGCTCGGCGGCGCGGTGCGTCGCGTACAGCAGGTCGCCGCGTTCCACGTAGGCCCAGAGCACCGTGGAGGCGAGCCGCAGGTACTCGTCGGCGCCGGCCAGCAGCGCTCCGTCGAGGTCGCGCAGCGTGCGCTCGCCGATCTCCACGGCCCGGTGCAGGTCACCGGCCTCGAGGTAGGACGCCACGAGCCCAGTCGCCACGATCGCGGAGTCCATGTGGTGGCCGCGGGCCCTGGCATCCTCGAGCAGCGGCTCGAGGATCGCGACGGACTCCTCCAGGTTGCCGAGCGACTCATGAGCCCGTGCCAGCGTCAGGAGCCCGTCGACGCGCAGGGCCTGGGTGACCGAGGAGAAGTCCAGGCGACCGAGCCGCGCGCATGCGGCGGTGGGCTCCCCGGAAGTCAGCTCGAGCTTGGCGTAGTCGACCTCGAGTTTCGTCCGCGCCTCGTTGGGCCCGTCGTCGCCGTGTTTGAGGTACTCGACCGTGGAGCCGAGCCGGGCGGCGAGCACCGCGAGGGCGGCGTCGGTGGGCTCCCGGCGCCCCGCTTCGATCAAGGAGATGTAACTCGGCGAGAACGCATCCCCAGCCAGGGCGGTCTGCGACAGCCCGGCGGCGAGGCGTGCCTGGCGCACGCGGTCAGCGATCGTGGTCATAAGTAGTCACTTTACCTGTGACCCGGCCCGATGGGGGTCGCCATTCGGGGGATTGTTACTGGACCGGAACACAGAACGGACGTCGACACGCGGTCGACGTCCGTTCTCGGAGTGGCATCAGCTCGCCACCCCGCTCACTTCATGATGCGGCAGCATCCCGTGGCGCCGGAGAACACGGTCACCTCTCCGGCGTGGGCGGCGGCGGAGGCGCCGAAGGTGAGGACCGAGGCGACGGCGAGGACGGAAAGGGCCTTCAGGGTGCGGGTCACGAGAGATCTCCTGTCACAGTGGACTGACTTGCTGTCAAACATATAGTGACCAGCCGGGGCCCAGGAATCCAGCCGCCTCGCGCGTCTGGGGTGAACTGCACCCCGAATGGGTGAGTCCTGCACATCATTCGCGCAGCTCGCCTGGGCGGTCGTCGATGGGCCCCCAGCCGACGTCACGCGGAAGGGCGAATGTCACAAGGCCGTGTGTGTGCTGTCATAGATGCCATGACGCCAGAAGAGCACACCGCCGCCGCCCTGGCCGCAGCGGTGGAAGCCGCAGTCCCGGAGCGGCTCCGCGACGAGTGGGCACGGCACGTGGCCCGCGAACAGGTCCTGGTGGGCAGGCAGGGGATCTTCACCCGGCGCTTGCGTCCCTTCGGATACGAGTTCTCGTTCCGGCAGCCAGGGCCGCCACCGCCGACGACGAGCAGCTGGACCGCCCTGCAGCACGAGCGGGCCACCGCGCACGTGCTCCGCGCGACGTTCGGGCGCAGCGACCTCGAGCAGGCGGCGCACGGCAGATGGCTGTTCGTGCGCATGCCGCGCAGCTACCTGATGGGCGAACTGCCCATCCCCGCGCGCCCGGACCGGCTCGTCATCGAGATCGCCGACAACGTCGCGGTGGGGAGCGAGGTGGTCGCCGCGGTCCGGCGCCTGCGCGAGCGCGGCTTCCGCATCGCGATCCCCGGGTTCGTCAGCCGGCCCGACCAGCGCGCGCTGCTGCCGCACGCCGACTTCGTCAAGATCGACGTGCGGGACCTCGACGTCGAGGGGCGGCCAGTCGTCGAGCTGGCACGGTCCTACGGGGCCCTGCTCATCGCCGAGTTCGTCGAGGAGCGCTGGATGCTCAGTCACAGCCGTGACCTCGGCTTCGACCTGTTCCAAGGCAACCTCCTCGAGCGCGCGACAGTGCTCGACCGCTCGTCGTCCCGACTCGCCCGGCAGGCCGGTTGAGCCAACCGGGTGAAGTGGCGAGGGGCCGCGTCATCACGGGACATGACAGAGCTCTCAATGGCCGTGACCACCCCGGGGCAGGCACCCGATGCCAGATGCGACAAGGCGCGGCAGCCAACCGCCAGCGCCAGGCGCCGCCACGGCTGGCGGACGCTTCTCGGACGGCAGCCGATCGTCACCGCCGAGGCTGACACCGTGGGGTTCGAGTTCCTCTACAGGTCCCCCACCCGCCGGCCCGTCAGGGTCGACACCTGGCCAGCCGAGCACCAGGACCGCGCCAGCGGGCGGGTCCTCGCGCAGGTCTTCGACGCCGGCCCGCACCACGTGGCAGGCGAGCACCTCGCATTCGTGAACATCACCCGGTCGTACCTCGTGGGCGACCTGCCGCTGCCCCCGCACCCCGCCCGCCTGGTGCTCGAGGTCGTCGAGTCCGTGCCACACGACCTCGCCGTGATCGCCGGGGTGCGCCGCCTGCGTCGGCACGGCTTCCGCATCGCGCTCGACGACTTCACCGGGCTCCCCGCACAATTGGCCCTGCTGCCCTTCGCGGACTACGTCAAGGTCGACTGCCGAGACCTCGAGCAGCAGGGCGACGCGCTCGTCGACCTGGCCGGCTCCTCGGGAGCCACGCTCATCGCCGAGCGCGTCGAGGACGAGGCCTTGCGGCGGCGCTGCACCGCATGGGGCTTCGACCTCTTCCAAGGCCACCACTTCGCCGCCGCGTCAGTGCTCGATCTGACGGGCAGCGTCCCGTCACCGCGATCCGGCTGACGCGATCCTCAGCACCGCGCGCTCCACAGCGAACTCGCGGTCCCGCCCGCCGCCCTTCACCTCGGTGTCGGCCTGAGCCACTGCGGTGATGGCCTCCGCCAAGCCCTCCGGCGTCCAGCGCTGCAGATCCTTGAGCGCACGGTCCACCTGCCACGGCGCGAGGCTGAGGTCACGCGCCGAGGCGCCCCCGCGGCCACGCGTCGCCGCCACCTTCGCCAGGGTGCGCAGCTTCATCGCGAGCGCCGCGACGATCGGCACCGGGTCGACGCCCGTGGCGAGCGCATGCCGCAGCAGCGCCACGGCCTGGCCGGCATCGCCCTCGATCGCCGCGTCCGCGACACGGAAGCCCGTCGCCTCGATCCGGCCGCCGTAGTACCGCTCGACGACCTCCGTGCCGATCACCCCGGACGTGTCCGCCACCAACTGGGCGCATGCCGCCGCGAGCTCGCGCAAGTCGTTGCCCACGGCGTCGACCAACGCGCGCACCGCCCGCGGATCCGCGCGACGTGAGGCGCGCCGCAGCTCGGATGTGACGAACGCCGCCTTGTCCGAGTCCTTCTTCAGCGGCTCGCATGCCACAACGGGCGCGCCCACGGAGCGGACCGCGTCAAGCAGCTTCTTGCCCCGCTGTCCGCCGCCGTGGCGGAGCACCAGGACCACGTCGGAGGCAGGCGCCTCCAGGTAGGAGATGGCGTCGGCCAGCAGCTCGTCGGTCGCGCGCTCCACGCCCTCGACCACCACCACCCGGTCCTCTCCGAAGAGGGACGGGCTCGCCACGACGCCGAGCGTGCCGCCGCTGTACAGCGCGCCGTCGAGCGTGGTCACCTCGACCCCTGGGTCGCGCTCCTTGGCGAGGGAGACGAGGCGATCGACCGCCCGCTCGGCGAGCAGGCCCTCAGCGCCGGACACGAGCACCACCGGCGCGAGCTCGGCCTCGGACCACGGAATCCCGGACGGAGTGGCGCGTGCGGCGCCGCGGGAGGTCCGACTCGTCGAGCGTGGTGTGGGGGGCACTCCCCCAGCCTGCCACGGACCGCCGACCCGCCACGCCCGTCGGCCCGGTCTCGGGCGCCCCGGCGCCATGGGACGCACGGGGTCCCTCGGTGTCGGGACGAGGCCACGGCCCGTCCGCACGGGGCATGAGCAGCAACCTCAGCGCCGCGAGCGTGGCCACGCCGAGCAGCGCCGCCCCCATCGCGCCCTCGGCCCAGGCCACCTGGGCGCCCGGCGCCCGTGCCGCGGTGCGCGCGAC
>JAEWEI010000256.1 GCA_023389545.1 Actinomycetes bacterium
GGCGGGGTCGCCGCGCATCATCCGGACGTCGCCGGAGTTGAGCGACGCCGCCTCGACGCGCAGGAGCACCTCGCCCCGCCGCGGGTGCGCGAGCTCGACGGACTCGGCGGCCACGGCGTCCGCCGAGCCGTAGGCGTGCTGCCGCCAGACGGTGCGGGTGCGCGGCAGGGTCTCGACAGCGTCCATCGGTTCACTCCTCGGGATAGGAGAAGACGTCGTCGAGCGGCACGCCGAGGACGCGGGAGATCTGGAAGGCCAGCTCGAGCGTGGGCGAGTAGCGTCCCTGCTCGATCGCGATGAGGGTCTGGCGGGTCACGCCGACACGGCGGGCGAGCTCGGCCTGCGTCATGTCGCCGTGGGCCGCGCGCAGGGCGCGGATCTCGTTGGTGACGCGGGTGGGCCTGACCATCAGACCAGCCCGCGCCGGTAGGCGACGGCGCGCGCGACGGCACCGACGAGGGCGGAGAGCGTGAAGCCGAGGAAGAGGGTGTTCGCGATCCAGAAGCCGTCGGCCTCCACTGCGCACAGCACGATCGCCCCGAGGCCGGCCATCACCATGAACGCCTGCCCCGCGCGGTCACCCAGGTGCGCGATGTCGCGGTCGCGCTGGTCCGACCTGCCGACCCCCTCGGGGTCGCGCATGCCTGCGAGGATCCCCCACACGATGCTGACGAGGATCGCTCCGACGATCGACGCCCCGATGGTCCACAGCATGAGCGGCGCCCAGTCGACGTCGGTCAGCGGCCCGCCAGCGCCCTGCACGAGCACGAGCGTGACGTAGACGGCCATCGCCACGACCGTCATGACCAGCGTCGACCAGGTGTTGCGCTCCTCGTACACCATGACGTCCTCCGATGTCAGGAATTCTTTACATCGGAGCGTGACAGGCCCCCGCGGTGATGTCAAGGATTCTTGACATCACCGTCCTGGTGCCCGGGGTGCGCGCACCGCTCGCTCTTGGGCTGGGCCCCTGGCGGCGTCAGCCCTCGGTGGTGCAGGTGTCGCCCATCGGAGTGCTCAGCGGCCGAACAGGCGGGCGAAGAACCCTCCGCGGCCGGCGGCGGCCTCGGTCTGCGCGGCGGTGTGCCGGCCGTTGCACCACTGCGACGCGGGGACGGTCTGCTTGACGGAGGCGACGTGCTGCCCGCAGCCCGCCCAGGTGGTCTTGCCGCACACGCGGCACGTCGTCGCTCGGCACATCTCGTGGTCTCCCTGGTTCGTCCGGTCCCGGTGCTCCGGGCGATCCGACGATACCCCTGGGGGTATCGGGACGATCGCATCGAGGGGGCGTGACGTCGCACACCTCGGTGAGGTCCGCGACGAGGACGACAGCCCGTCAGGCAGCGCTCCGCGGGCGGCGCGGACCTGGCGCGTGACCCGCTGACGCTGCGACGCCGGTACGCGCGAGGCCCTCGACCAGGGGGTGCGGGCCGGGATCGAGGAGCACGGCGACGACTTCGTCGTGGGTGTCGTGGCCACCGAGCCCGACGAGGGCGCCGGCGCCTGGCTCGACACCGAGGACCCCGCCCTCAGCGACCGGTACCAGCCGGACGAGGGAGGCGCCGAGCCTCCGCCGGATCCGTCCACGCAGCCGTCCGCGCCATCGTCCCGCTAGGCGTCCGCCGGTACCGGTACGGCGGTGCCGCGGGCGGCCGTCGCGGCCCGCCGGTACCGCCAGACGCTGACGCAGTACAGCGTGGCGCCGAGCGTGATCATCACCGCCACGACCGGCCACGCCCACGCCGCCGGCACGTGCAGGGCCAGGAACCACGACCGGGTCGTCGGGTCGCCGCCACGCAGGATGACCGCCGGGACGATGCCCTGCGGGAAGAGCATGAGCGTGCCCAGGATCCCGGCACCGAGCACGACCGCCTGCTCTCGACCGGTCAGCTCGACCGGTCGCCGCCCCGGCGCGGGGCCGGGCGCGCCGGCGGTCGGGCGGCGACCGTGCCGCAGCAGCGTGAGCAGCTCGACGCCCTGCTCGTCGAGGTGCCGCAGCGCGACCCGCGTCAGCAGGTAGCAGCACAGCGCGCCCGTGGCCACGCCGGCCACCGCGCCCCACCAGCCGGCGAGGCGCGCGACGACCAGTGCCGGCAGGGTCAGCCCGACCACCAGGGCCATCGTGAGGTAGGTGGTGCCGGTCTCGCGGGCGTCACCACCCGAGGCGAGCACGTCGCCACCGCGCCGGTGCGGATCGGTGGTCGGGACGGCGGCGAGCACGGACATCGCGGCCGTCACGCCCGCGCCCGCGCCCAGGGCGGCTGCCAGCGCGGCGGCCAGGTAGGGCCAGGTGCTCGCCGGGGTGCCGGCCGCCGCGACGAGGCCCCCGGTGAGGACGAGCGCGAGCGGGCCCGTGGCGAGCAGGAACGTCCCCTGGCGTGCCAGCAGGTCGATGCGCCGCGCGCCCGGCGTCACGAGCTGCAGCCACAGGGCCGTCCCGTCGCGCCCGTACTGGTTGCTCCACACCATGGCGGCCATGACGACGAAGACGGCACCTGCCCACGGCAGCATCCCCGTCCAGCCGACGAGGAGGGGCAGCGCGCAGAAGAACAGGCCGTACGCGAGCGCGAACGCGAACCGGTTGATCTGCACGAGGTCGCGCGCGGACGAGCGCAGGTGCGCCCGGACGGTCGCCCCCGCGGGAC
>JAEWEI010000317.1 GCA_023389545.1 Actinomycetes bacterium
AGCCGATCGCGAGCTGCCGCAGGGCCCGGCGCAGCGGCGGGCCGCCGGAGAGCACGCCCACGGCCGTGCCGGTGCACAGCAGCGCGATGCCCACCAGCAGCGAGGCGATCGCCACGGCGGCCAGGCCCTCGACGCCGAACAGGTACGGCAGCACCGGGATCAGGGCGCCGGACGCGAAGAAGCAGAAGCTGGCCCCCGCGGCGCCCATCGCGGTGCCGATCGTCTCGTGCTCGTCGACGGAGGCGCCGCCCGCCGGCATCTGTCCCGCGGGCATCCCCAGCATCGCCGTCTGCGTGGACTCGAGGGAGCGGAGCACCTCGCCCGCGCGCTCGTGGGCCTCGTCCGCGGACATGCCGCGAGCGCGGTAGACCAGCGCCAGCTCGTTGGCGTCGACGTCGAGGTGCGGCAGCGCGGCGCGGGCGTGCTGCCCGGGGGTGGACGCCTCCAGCAGCTCGCGCTGGGACCGCACGGACACGTACTCCCCGGCGCCCATGGACAGCGCCCCGGCGAGCAGGCCCGCCATGCCGGTGAGCAGCACCGTCGCGCTGGACGCGCCGCTGGCGCCGATGCCGAGCACCAGCGCGAGGTTGCTGACCAGCCCGTCGTTGGCGCCGAAGACGGCGGCGCGGAACGTCCCCGAGATGCGGTTGCGCCCGCGCAACGCCAGCCCGCGGACCACCTCTTCGTGGATGCGCTCGTCGGCGGCCATGGTGGCGGTCGCGTCGACGTCGGACTCGTAGCTGGACCGGGCCTCGGCGCGCTGCGCCAGGGCGAGGACGAACACGGACCCGAATCGGCGGGCGAGCCAGCCCAAGGTCCGGGTGCGCCAATCGCCGCGCAGGGGCCGGCCGACGTCGTCGCCCAGCAGGGCCAGCCAGTGCGACTCGTGGCGGCGCTCCGCCTCCGCGAGTGCGAGCAGAATGTCCCGCTCCTCACCGGTGCGACGCCTGGCCAGGTCCCTGTACACGGCGGCCTCGGCGCGCTCGTCCGCGAGGTACCGGCGCCAACGGCGGATCTGCTGACGGTCGGGCTCCCGCTGGCCGGTCAGTGGGGTGTCCTCGGTGGGCATGCGCCCGATCATCCCATCCCTCGACCACCCCTCGCCGGACGTTCAGGCGGCGCCCGGCGGGCCGACGCCGGTCACGGATCACCCGCCCGGAATATGCTCTCAAGTTGCCAGCAGGGCGGGTGTGCAGAACCGTGGAGCATGCGCGCGCGGCTGAACAGACCGGAGCCGGGCGTCGCACGAGGAGGGGGCGGGGAGATGCACGCCGAGACACGAATAGAGCCAGACACCGCCGCTGTGGCGCCCGCACGCTGTTGGGCCCGTGAGCGGCTCGCCGAGGCAGGGGTGGGCGGGCCCGCACTGGACCTGCTCGTCTTGCTGGTCAGCGAGGCCGTCACCAACGCCGTGGAGCACGCGGATCCGCCCGTGCTGCTGCGGGTGGACGTCGACGCGGTGCGCACTCGTGTGGAGGTCTCCGACGGCGCCCGCGCCGAGCCGATACTGCGCAACCCGCCGCCGACCGCCGAGGGCGGACGCGGAGTGATGTTCGTCGACCGCCTCGCCACGCGTTGGGGCACTGTCGCGCACGCCCCCGGTGAGCGCGATGACGAGAGCAAGACGGTGTGGTTCGAGCTTGTGCACGATGACGTGCCCACGGAACTGGCGCCCAGTCCGCACGCCCGCACCGACGACTGACCCGACTGTCACGCCCGGCGCACCCGCCGGGCGCCTCAGCCCTGCGCCGCGATCCGCCGCGCGCGACGGGCGCGCACCCTGGCGCGCACCACGTGGATGCCGATGAGCACACCGCACAGCCCCACCGCTGACATGAGCTGCCCGCGCGCGTCGTCATCGGTGAGCATCAGCACCATGAAGGCGACGAGCAGCCCGAGCGTCGCCCACGACAGCCACGGGTAGCCCCACATCCGCACTGTCAGCAGCCCGTCGCGCTCCAGCCGGGGCCGCAGCCGGATCTGCGCGATGGCGATGAACACCCACACCAGGATCAGCGAGGCCCCGGCGGCGCTCAGCAGGATCCCCAGCAGCGTTCCCGGCAGCAGCCAGTTGAGGCCCACGCTCACCAGCGCGCACGCCACGGACAGGCCCACGGCGGCCACGGGCGTGCCCTGGCGGGAGACGCGGAGCAGCGCCGCAGGCCCGTCACCCCGCCGGGCGAGCGCGTAGGACATGCGCGAGGTGCCGTAGATGTTCGCGTTGAACGCGGAGAGCAGCGCGATGACCACCACCGCCTCCATGATCACCGGCAGCCCCGGGATGCCCGTGCTGCTCAGCACAGCGACGAACGGGCCGGCGACGAGTTCCGGGGCGTCCCACGGCAGGACGAGCACCATGATCGCCACCGAGCCGACGTAGAACAGCAGGATCCGCCACACGACGCTGCGGGCCGCGGCGGCGATCGCCCGGCGCGGATCCTGCGACTCGGCGGCGGCGATCGTCACGATCTCGATGCCCCCGAAGGCGAACACGACCACGAGCAGCCCTGCCGCGATGCCACCCAGGCCCTGCGGGGCGAAGCCGCCGTGCCCCAGCAGGTTGCTGGTCCCCACATGCTCGGAGCCCGGCAGCAGGCCCAGCGCGAGCAGCGCGCCCACCACGAGGAACAGCACCACCACCGCGACCTTGAGCGACGCGAACCAGAACTCGAACTCCCCGAAGTTGCGCACGGGCGCCAGGTTGACCACCGCGAACGCCGTCACGAGCAGCAACGCGATGGCCCACTGCGGCAGCACGGGCAGCCACCCGTGGATGATCTGCGAGGCGCCCGTGATCTCGACGCCGAGCACCAGCACCAGCGTCGCCCAGTAGAGCCAGCCGAGCGTGAACCCGGCCCATCGGCCGATGCCCTCATCCGCGTACGTGGAGAACGATCCGCTGGACGGCAGCGCGGCGGCCATCTCGGCAAGCATCCGCATCACCAGGACGACGAGGACGCCGGCGACGACGTAGGACACGAGGATCGCGGGCCCGGCGAGGCTGATGCCGGCGCCGGCGCCCAGGAACAGCCCGGCGCCGATCGCAGAGCCGAGGCCCATCATCGTCAGGTGCCGCACCTTGAGGCCGGTGCCGAGCTGCTCGCCTGCGGGAACGTCGACGCCGGGCCGCTCTGGGGCCAGGGCGTCCGATCGGGGGGTGGACTGCACGGTGTGCAGGCTAACGAGTCCTTCGGGATCCGCCACGGGACCACCCGCGGACCACTGGGCGCGATCACCCAGCAGACACCCAGGGTTCTCGCGTACGGTCGTCACGTCCGCCGCCCTCCGGGACGGGACTGCCGACCTGAAGGATTGAACCCGTGCGCCGACGACTGGCAGCGTCCACTCTCGCCCTCGCCCTGCTCCTCGCGGGCTGCTCCGGTGACAGCGGATCGGACGACCCCACGTCGTCCCCCGACGCGAGCAGCACCGCTGCCGCCACCGCCTCCGCCGAGGACATCGCCGCACTGGAGGCCGTCTCGGTCGAGGGCGACCTGGGCTCCGAGCCGACGGTCACCTACGACTCCTGGCCGTTCACCGTCTCCGCGCCCGTCGCGCGCGTGGTGTCCGAGGGCTCCGGCGCCCCGCTCGAAGAGGGCCAGGTCATGACCGTCGACTACGTGGCCGTGTCCGGCGTGGACGGGTCGGCGGCGGGCAGCACGTACGGCTCCACGCATGAGGCGATCACGCTGGGCGACGCGAACATCGTCCCGCAGCTCAACGAGGTGCTCACCGGGCAGTCGGTGGGCGCCCGCGTGCTCCTCGCCGTCCCCGGCACCGAGGGCTCCACGATCATGGCCATCGAGGTTGTCGACGCCGTGACCGTTCCGGACCGCGCCGAAGGCGAGGCGGTTGCCCCCGTCGAGGGCCTGCCGACGGTGACCCTCGCGGAGGACGGCGAGCCGTCCATCACGCCGGTGGAGGGCGACGCGCCCGCCGAGCTCGTGGTCCAGCCCCTCATCCAGGGCGCCGGCCCCGCGGTCGAGGCCGGCCAGTCCGTCACCGTGAACTACAGCGGCTGGCTGTGGGACGGCACCGCGTTCGACTCGTCGTGGGGCTCGTCAAAGTTCACCACGACGATCGGCGCCGGCATGGTCATCCAGGGATGGGACGAGGGCCTGGTCGGCCAGACGGTCGGCAGCCAGGTGCTGCTGGTCGTCCCCGCCGACAAGGGCTACGGCGACACCGCCACCGGCACCATCCCCGCCGGCTCCACGCTGGTCTTCGTCGTAGACATCCTCGCGGCCTCCTGATCGACCCGAGCGCGCCTGCCGCGCCGGCATGACGAGGCCCCGGGCCCCTTCGAAAGGGCCCGGGGCCTCGTCGTCTCTGGGGCGTGGGCTCAGTCCCAGGTGAGCTGCCAGCAGTGCTCCCCCGGCCGCCACGGGTTGGTGCGGCGTTGCAGCTCCTGCGGCATGCCCCGTGCGTCGTCGAGCCCGTAGCCGTCCCGCGCGGACTCCCAGAGCGCGGTGCAGTCGCAGGCGCCGTCATGCGGCCAGCCGGGCACCCGCAGCTCCGGCAGCGCGTAGAGGAACACGCCCTCCGCGGTGATCCGCTCGTCCCGCCC
>JAEWEI010000429.1 GCA_023389545.1 Actinomycetes bacterium
CCGCGGGCGGGGCGCCGCGACCTGAGCCGCCTGTGCCCCGCAAGGTTCCACATCGCAACGGAAGGACCGTGATGCGCGCACTGACATGGCAGGGCCGGGAGAACGTGGCAGTCGAGGACGTCCCCGACCCCCGGATACAGGAGCCCACCGACGCGATCATCCGCGTGACGTCCACCGCGATCTGCGGATCGGACCTGCACCTGTACGAAGTGCTGGGCATGTACCTCGACCCGGGCGACGTGCTCGGCCACGAGGCCATGGGCATCGTGGAAGAGGTCGGTCCGGGCGCGTCGAGGCTGAAGGCCGGGGACCGGGTCGTGGTCCCGTTCACCATCGCCTGCGGCGCCTGCTGGATGTGCCAGCGCGGGCTGCAGTCGCAGTGCGAGACCACACAGGTGCGCTCCCAGGACAAGGGGGCCGCGCTCTTCGGCTACACCAAGCTGTACGGGCAGGTGCCCGGCGGCCAGGCGGAGTACCTCCGGGTGCCGCAGGCCCACTACGGCCCCGTCGTGCTCCCCGAGGACGGCCCCGACGAGCAGTACCTCTACCTCTCGGACGTGCTGCCCACCGCCTGGCAAGCGGTCGAGTACGCGGACGTGCCCGCCGGGGGGACAGTCGTCGTCGTGGGGCTCGGGCCCATCGGCCAGATGGCGGCCCGGGTCGCGCGCCACCGCGGCGCCGGCAAGGTCATCGGGATCGACCTCGTGCCGGCGCGGCTCGAGATGGCCCGGCGCCACGGCGTCGAGGTCATCGACCTCTCCGCCGTCGACGACGTGCTCGGGGCAGTCCGCGACCAGACCGACGGGCGCGGCGCCGACAGCGTCATCGACGCCGTCGGGATGGAGGCGCACGGCTCTCCGGGCGCCGCCTTCGCCCAGCGCGCGGCGGCGATCCTGCCCGACGCGCTCGCGGGCGCCGCCATGGAGAAGGCGGGCGTCGACCGCCTCGCGGCGCTGCTGTCCGCGTTCGCGCTGGTGCGCCGCGGGGGGACCGTCTCGATCTCGGGTGTCTACGGTGGCGCGAAGGACCCGTTGCCGATGATGGACCTCTTCGACAAGCAGGTCACCCTCCGCATGGGCCAGGCGAATGTGCGGCGCTGGACCGACGACCTGCTGCCGCTGGTCTCGGACTCGGCCGACCCGCTTGGAGTGCTCGACCTGCGCACACACCGGCTGTCGCTCGAGGACGCGCCCCGCGCCTACGACCTCTTCCAGAAGAAGGAGGACGGCTGCGTCAAGGTCGTGCTGGACCCGAAGATGCGCTCGACGCCGCGGGATGCGGCCACCACCACGTCGGCCTAGCGTCGAAGGATCGGCGCATGCGTCGGTTCCGACAGAGGAAGAGGTGGTTCCCGTGGCGACAGGGGAGACCGGTTTCGACGATGTCACGTTCGACCTGATCTCGTTGCAGTACCACTCGCTCAAGGCCGGCCACGACTACGGGCAGTATGTGCGGGACGCCCGGAACGCCGGCAAGGAGGAGATCGCGACGTTCTTCGAGCAGGTGATGTCGGAGGACGCGCAGCGGGCGCAGCGGTGCCACGAGTTCATCTCGCAGCTCACCCAGCATGTGTCGTCGGGCATGTCACCTCAGGCGTGACGAGGCCCCTGGCGGCGGATGGAAGGCGCGCCGCCGCCGGCCCTCACCCCTCGACGGCTGTGGTGTGGTGCGGCGTCCCCACCGGCTTCGACTCCGGCGACCCGCGTTCGCGCAGATAGATGGAGAACGTGACCATGCACGCGACGGCCAGGAATTCCGACTGCCAGTTCTGCAGCGTCCGGCTCCAGAAATCGGGCAGGGCGAGGTACTGCGCCCAGGTGACGGGATCCTCCAACGCGCGCATCTGCTCCTCGTTGTAGGCCACGGAGCCGGTGATCGACTGCGCGAGCCAGCTCAGCACGAAGATCCCGCCCATGACGAGGCTGAGCGATCTCGAGTAGACGGCGAGACGCCACCCACGGCCCCGCGCCCAGGGCGGCGACGCGGCGGTGGAGCTCTCAGCGACGCGCTGGTACTCGTCCGACTCGCGCCCCGCATTCCCGAGCGGCTTGGACTCCGGAGAGCCCCGCTGCACGAACCAGACGGTCGCCACAATGAAGAGCAGGAACTGCAGGAACTCCGACTGCCAGTTCTCCGTCACGTCGACCGCGAATGCCGAGGTGGTGAGGTACTGGCCGAGCGTGATCGCCTCCAGGCCGGCGCTGGCCTGCTCCTGGTTGAACATCACGACGCCGACGACTGCCTGCCCCCCCGAGGGCCAGGAGGAAGATGGCGGTGAAGCCCAGGGCCAAGCCGTTGTCGCGAAGCGTCGTCCGCAGGGTCATCGCTGCAGCAGCCCGATGGTGATGAAGTAGGCCAGGGCGAGCAGCACGCCCCCTAAGAGGCCTGCATAGACCAACCGCACGTCAGGCTCCTTCCACCAGGCAGTCGTAGGGGCGTTCGGGCCGTGGCGTGCACGCCGTCGCCGAGACCAGCCAACCTGACCCCGAGGCGACGAGGAACGTGACCTCGTCGTCGAGCACGACTTGGGCCTGGCGGCCCGCGACGGTGACGGACTGCGTGTCGGCGCCGACCGCTGCCTCGGCCGTGGCCGTCAACGCCAGGCCCACATCTCCGCCGAGCAACGCCTCGGCGCAGGGTGCTTCCTCCTCATCCTCCAGGGCCTCCCGCGTCGCGGGCGCGAGCATGCCGCAGCCGGCAGCGCCATCGCCGTCCCCCACAGCCCGGTAGAAGTCGCGGGCGGCGTCGATGGCTTCGCCGCCGTTGGGGCTGGCCGCGCATCCCGTGAGCAGCGCGCCCACCGCCGCCGTGCCCGCTGCCACCGCGCCCACGCGCATCGCGTTCGCGGCCAGGCGGCGGCGCGCACGGGGGCGCGAACCCGGAAGTCGTGCGCCGCGCAGCATGATCGGACGCTAATGGGCAGGTGAGCGGTCCGCCACAGGTCGGCGACCTCCCACTCGCGCCCGCTGCCGGACCGGGCTGACGCCCTCAGGAGGCAGGCGGCGTTCGAGCCGCGGGCGGCACGCGCGCTCATGGGGGCGGCTGGGAGTCAGTGGGCGAGCCGGGGGATCCCGAGCCGGGTGCTGACCCCGGGGGTGGCGTGCGCCAACGGCTCCACGGCGGGAACCGGCAAGCCCATCACCGTGAAGACATCGGTGTGCAGTGACGACACGAGCGCGCGGCGCAACGGCCACGGCTCATGGGACACGGGAACCCGCCACAGCCGTCCAGTGCGCTCGAAGTAGGCGTTCCACCGCCCGGTGAGCCACGTCTCCACGTCCGACGGGGCGGCGATCCGATCACCGGCCCGGACTGTCGCGGACAGGCGCAACGGCGCCGCGCCGGGAGCGGGGCGAGCCCGGTAGGCAAGCACGCCTGGCTCGACGGCCCGAACCCACGCGCGCACGCCCTGATACGGCAGCCCCAATCCGCGCAGCGCGACGTTGAACGCCCTGCGCGTCGACCACAGCGCTAGGAACCACAGGCCCTCGGAGCCGTGCTCGTGGCGCACGTACGTGCGCAAGTTGACCTCGGGGAACGTGGACCAGCCGGGCACGGGTGGCAGCGGAGGCACCCTGACGTCCTTCATGACGAAGGGCGTCAGGCTGATCCATGCCGAGCCGGAGTGGGTCTGCACGCGCAGCCCTGGCGGGAGCCGGCACTGGATGGCCTCAGGGTCCACCGGCCAGTGCAGGAACGTCAGCGCCGCCCACACCTGCGCGTTGACCGCCATGCGGACGTGGTGGTCGGGTGTCGTGCTCACCGCTTGTGCAAGGCGTCCCTGGCCGCGCCCTTGGCTCTGTCCATCGTGGTCGACGTGCCGGCGGTGGCGTGGAGGTTCGGTCGGGAGGGATCGGCTGACCTCGCCGAGGCGCCCGGCGCCTCCTGGCACGCGAGGGCCTCCACGGCGTCCGCGTGCGCTGGCTGGGCGGCGAACCGGGGTTCGCGCTTGTGGAAGGACATGCGACCCCCCGGTAATGTGCCGCGGCCTGCCTCCCAGCCGGGTGCTCGGTGGCTGGAGGGCCCGCTGCGGCGCCTGTGCGCGCCGTCGTCGACCCGCCGCAGTCCACGATGCCCGCAGTTCGCGGGCGCCGCACCCCTGGCTGCGGCCCGGCCCTGCCCAGTAACGCGCTCGGCCGGTCAGTACGCGAAGACGTCGACCCGGGCGCGCAGATCCGCGGACATGCGCGCGAGCTCGTCGACAGCCGCGGCCATCTGCGTCGCTGTCGCGGCGCTGGACTCCGCCACAGCGGCGACACTCGTGATGTTGACCGCGATCTCACCTGACCCGGCGGCTGCTTCGCCGACCCCTCGGGACATCTCGTTGGTCGTGGCGGTCTGCTCCTCGACGGCGCTCGCGATCGTCAGCTGGAAATCGTTGATGCTCGCGATGATCTGCGAGATCTCGCTGATCGCCGCCACGGCGTCCCGGGTGTCCGCCTGGATGGCCTCGACCCGCTGGGCGATGTCCTGGGTGGCCCGCGCCGTCTCGGAGGCCAGCTCCTTGACCTCGCCGGCCACCACGGCGAACCCCTTGCCCGCCGCGCCGGCCCGGGCTGCCTCGATCGTGGCGTTCAGCGCCAGCAGGTTGGTCTGCTCCGCGATCGAGGTGATGACCTTGACCACGTTGCCGATCTGCTCGGAGGACGCTCCGAGTCGCGCGACCCGCTCATTGGTCGACGCGGCGACACCGGTGGCCTGCTCCGCGACCCGTGCCGCCTGGTTGGCGTTCTGCGCGATCTCCCGGATGGACGCGCCCATCTGCTGCGATCCCGCCGCCACGG
>JAEWEI010000447.1 GCA_023389545.1 Actinomycetes bacterium
TCAGGTAGGCCACAGCCGGGGTGGGCAGCACGCCGACGTTGATCACGTCGACGCCCGCGCTCGCGAGCCCGGCGGCCACGGCCGCGCTGAGGAACTCGCCCGAGGCCCGGGGATCGCGGCCGACGACCGCGCGGGCGCGGTGCCCGGCGAAGGCCCCCTCGGCGCCCAGCACGTGGGCGGCGGCGACGGCGAGGTCGAGCGCGACCTCCGCCGTCACATCGCGGTTCGCGAGCCCGCGGACTCCATCGGTGCCGAACAGTCGGCCCATCAGCAGACCCCTTCATCGTTCGCGGACGGGACGGCTGGCGTCCCACTGGGCAGACGCCGATGGCCCCGATGGTCCTGAAGAAGACCGTCGGGGCCATCGGGCCACGGCTGAGAGATCAGCGCTTGGAGTACTGCGGAGCCTTACGGGCCTTCTTGAGCCCGGCCTTCTTGCGCTCGACGACGCGGGCGTCGCGAGTCAGGAAGCCGGCCTTCTTGAGCGGCGCACGGTTGGCGTCCTCGTCGATGACGTTCAGCGCGCGGGCGATGCCCAGCCGCAGCGCGCCGGCCTGGCCGCTCACGCCGCCGCCGGTGATGCGGGCGATGACGTCGAAGCGGCCCTCGACGTCCACCAGCTTCAGCGGGGAGTTGACGAGCTGCTGGTGCACCTTGTTCGGGAAGTAGTCCTCGAGGGTGCGGCCGTTGATCTTCCACGTGCCGGTGCCGGGCACCAGGCGAACGCGGGCGATCGCCTCCTTGCGGCGGCCCAGGGCGTGCCCCGGGGCCGTGATGCTCTGGCCACGGCCCACGGGGGCCGACGTCTCAGAGGTGTAGCTGGTGGGCGTGTCGTCGCCCTCAAGGTCGATGTCGACCGTGGTCTCGGCCACTAGTGGTGTCCTCGCGTCCTGTGTCGTGCTCGCAGCAGGCCGGGGCCTACTGAGAAACCTGGCTGATCTCGAAGGGCTTCGGCTGCTGTGCCGCGTGCGGGTGCTCCGCCCCGACGTAGACCTTGAGCTTGCTCAGCTGCGCGCGAGAGAGCGAGTTCTTCGGGAGCATCCCGCGAACGGCCTTCTCGATCGCCCGCTCGGGGTGCTTCTCGAGCAGCTCGGTGTACGTCGTCGCACGCAGACCGCCCGGGTAACCCGAGTGACGGTAGGCGAGCTTGGTCTCGCGCTTGTTGCCCGTGAGGGCAACCTTGTCGGCGTTGATGACGATGACGAAGTCTCCGCCGTCGACGTGAGGGGCAAAGGTCGCCTTGTGCTTGCCGCGCAGCAGCGTGGCCACGTGAGTGGCAAGGCGGCCCAGGACGACATCGCTCGCGTCGATGACGTACCAGTTCCGCTCGACGTCGCCGGGCTTCGGGGTGTACGTGCGCACGGTCGTAGGCCTTCGTTTCGTGTAGCTGAATGTGTCAGAGCGAAGGCCCGCAGGTGGCGGGCCCGCCGTGAGTGCTGTCGGTGGCGTCCCTGGGAACCGGCGAGTGGGAACGCACCGGAGCCGCCGTCTGGGAACGGGGGACGCACAACGACACACAAGAGTAGCCGGACGGCGGTCGAAGGGTCAAAACGCGGCGAGATCCGCTGGTCGCGTCCAGCCCGCGGGCCGTCGCCGCGCGCTCCCGGGCGCCGGCGATGAGCCTCAGCGCACCCGCTCGACCCGCCCGGAGTCCCACACCGGCTCGGGCGCCTCGACCACCCGGCCGTCGGCCCCGAAGACCAGGAACCTGTCGAAAGTCCGCGTGAACCAGCGGTCGTGGGTGACGGCCATGACCGTGCCCTCGAACGCCGCGAGCCCCGCCTCCAGCGCCTCCGCCGAGTGCAGGTCGAGGTTGTCCGTCGGCTCGTCGAGCAGCAGCAGCGTCGCGCCTCCCAGCTCCAGCAGCAGGATCTGGAAGCGCGCCTGCTGCCCCCCGGACAGCGTGTCGTAGGCCTGCTCGGCGGCCGCCACCAGCTCGTAGCGGTCCAGCGCCTTGCTCGCCGCCTCACGCCCCAGGCCGGAGCGGTGCCCGTCCCCGCGGTGCAGGATCTCCAGCAGCGTGCGTCCCGCCAGCTCAGGATGGGTGTGGTTCTGGGCGAACCAGCCCGGCCGCACCCGAGAGCCCAGCACCGCGCTGCCCGTGTGCTGGACCGGCGCCACGGCTGTGTCCCCCGCCGGCTCGTGCTCCGGGCCCGGGTCGGTGCCGCCGGCCGCGAGCAGGCGCAGGAAGTGCGACTTGCCCGATCCGTTCGAGCCGAGCACCGCGACCCGCTCCCCGAACCACACCTCGAGGTCGAACGGGCGCATCAACCCCGTGAGCTCGAGCTGCTCCGCGACCACGGCGCGCTTCGCGGTGCGCCCACCCGTCAGCCGCACCCGCACGTTCTGCTCCCGGGCCACCATCTGCGGCGGCCCAGCCTCCTCGAACTTGCGCAGCCGGGTCTGGGCCGCCGAGTACCGCGAGGCGAGGCCGTCGTTGAACGCCGCCTTGTTCTTCAACGTGAAGACCAGCGTCTTGAGCTTCGTGTGCTCCTCCTCCCACCGCCGCATGAGCTCCTCGAGCCGGCTGCGCCGGTCGTCGCGGGCCTGTGGGTAGGTGGTGAACGAGCCGCCGTGCACCCAGATGCCCGATCCCGTGGCCGTCGGCTCCAACGTCGCGACCTGGGTCGCCGCGCGGGACAGCAACTCGCGGTCGTGGCTCACGAAGAGCACCGACTTCGGCGAGGCCGCGAGCTGCGCCTCGAGCCAGCGCTTGGTCGGCACGTCGAGGTAGTTGTCCGGCTCGTCGAGCAGCAGCACCTCCTCCGGCCCGCGAAGCAGCGCCTCGAGCACCAAGCGCTTCTGCTCCCCGCCGGACAGCGTCCGCACCTCGCGGTCCTGCGCCCTGTCGAACGGTATCGACAGCACCGCGTCGGTGACCTGGTCCCAGCCCGCCTCCGCCTCGTAGCCGCCGACATCCGCCCAGTCGACCAGCGCCGACGCGTAGCGCATCTGCGCGGGCTCGTCGTCGACCTCCATGATCCCCAGCTCCGCCGCCGCGAGCTCGGCGGCGGCGTCCCGGATCGCCGCCGGGGCCAGCGAGGCCAGCAGGTCGCGGATGGAGCGCTCGTCGTCGATGCGCCCCACCATCTGCCGCATGATCCCCAGGCCGCCGCTGCGCGCCACCGAGCCGCCGTGCGGCGCCTCGTCGCCCGCCACGATGCGCAGCAGCGTGGTCTTGCCGGCCCCGTTCGGCCCGACGAGCGCGACCTTCGCACCGTCGGCGACCCGCAGGTCCACCTCGTCGAGAAGAGGGCGCCCATCGGGCAGGAAGTAGCTCACAGCACTGATGTCGAGGTGTCCCACACCACCAGTGTCCCTGGGCGGCGACCATGCCCGCGACCATATTCGGTCCCCTCGCGGGAGCCCGGACGCGGTGCGAGTGTGGAGGCATGAGTGATGAGACCCCCGCCACCCGCCCCGATCCCGAGACCGTCACCGAGGGAGACAGCGACCAGCTCCCCAAGGAGGACATGCTCGAGGAGCGCGGCGTCGACGACCTCCTCGACGAGGCCTGGTACACCGCGCCCGAGCGCCCCCCGCACCACCGGT
>JAEWEI010000020.1 GCA_023389545.1 Actinomycetes bacterium
CCGGCGTCGTTCGTGGCGGGCACCGCGGGCTGCTGCGCGCCGAGGACGCTGCACGGGCAGGCCACGGCGAGGCTCAGCGTGGTGGCGGCCCCGATGTTCGCGCTGTCGTCGACAGCTCGGACCCGCACCGGCACCGCTCCCCCCTGGCCGGTCTGGACATAGGTGTGCGACCACGCCTCGCGTCCCGTGGCCGGATGCCAGGTGGCCCCGTCGTCGGTGGACACCTCGACTCCCGCGACCCTGCCGCCGCCGAGGTCCGTCGCCGTCCCGGTGAGGGTCACTGACGCCCCGTTCGGCACGGCGGAGCCCGCCGCCGGGGAGGTGATCGCGACAGTCGGCCCGCGGGTGTCGGTGGACGGCGCCGCTGGGACGAGCCCGGCCATCAGCGTCGTGGGCTGGGCGCCCATGTCGGCCAGCAGGTTCACCGTCGCCTGCTGCATGCGCGGGTCGGCCGGGGCGCCATCGCCGTCATGCGTCTGGTCGAGCCCCCACGCCCACTGCACGCTGCCGGCGGAGAACACCAGGGCGCCGCTGGGCGCCCGGTACAGCGTGGTGTGGTGCGTCGTCGTGCCAGGCGCCGTCTGGTTGCCGTAGTCCTGCAGGTACTCGGGCACCGCGCCGGTGGTCGTGGACAGCCGGATGAGCCCGGCTGGGCGCTCGCCGTTGTCCAGGTCCTCGTTGGACTCGTAGCCGACGGTGTGCGGCGCCAGCTCGGCGCTCGTCCCGGGCGCCAGCGAGGCCAGCGAGGTGCCGCGCCACAGCCGCAGGCGGCCCTCGTCCGCCGAGACCGTCACCGGCAGGTCGGAGTCGTTGGACATGTACAGCGTGCCGGTCAGCCCGTTCTCCGCCCGCCCGGCGCCTGCCGAGCGCGCGGCGAAGCGGGGGTCGCGCCACGTCCCGGTCCACTCCGGCGACGGGTCGATCTTCGCGCCGCCCCAGGTCTCCTTGTAGGACACGAGAGTCCGGTGCGGCACCGGGTCCCCCACCGCCGCGGGCTCGAAGCGCGTGCGCCAGTACACCTCGTTGCCGCTGAAGAACGCGAGGTCGAGGCCCGCGTCCCGGGCCGCCTCGACGTTGGCCCGCTGCGGACCCGACCAGTACTCGTCATGGCCCACCGAGAGGAACACCTCGTGGTTGGCGAGCAGCGACCCATTCCGGTCCGCGTCCACCCCCGCGATGTAGCTCACGTCGTACCCGTTGCGCTCGAGGAACCGCACCATCGCGAACTCGGAGCTGAAGTAGAAGTCCCGGCCGCCCTGGTGGCCGCGCGTGGCGAACGGCCGGTTGTAGCTGAGCTTGTACGCCCGGCCGTTGGCGGCGCCCTGGTAGAAGCTCGAGCCGCCGTAGGTGTTGTACGCCTGCCAGGTGGTGTCGGAGGTCTGGAACAGCACCTCCGAGTTGCCCGCGTCGTCGCGCACGATGAAGGTGATGTGGCTCTCGTCGCCGGTGTCCGGGCGGCGCAGGTGGGCGAGGTACACCCCGGACACGGCGGTGCCGGGCACGTCCCACGAGGCGGAGACGGACCACTCGGCGCAGTCGTACAGCTCGGTGGCGGCGTCCCTGCGGCACTCGGGCTGCGGGCGGTCGCGCACGGCCCCGGGCACGGAGGTGATGAACCGGGCGCCCTTCCCGCCGTACCAGCCGGTGCGGTAGATGTCGACGGTGTAGGCCTTGGCATCGGTGTCGATCTTGAAGTCGATGCGATCGCCGGCGTCCACCGAGATGTCGGTGGCGTACCCCTGGATCGAGTCGTCGCCTGCGGACTCGACGTCCCACACCGAGGGGTCCGTGCCGGCCTTGGAGTTCTCGCACACGATCGGGTTGGCGCCGGTCGCGCACGGATCCGCCAGGGCAGCGGCCGCCGGGGCGGGCGGGGACGCGACGGCCGCGGGTGGGACTGCCATGACGGCGGTGGCCGCGAGCACGATCGCGAGGACTGTCGCCCGGCCCGAGCCCCGTCGCGTGGACGGGGTGCGGCCGGGGACGCGCGTCATGTGGGCTCCAGGGCGGGTGCGTGGGAGTGGGTGGATCGACGACGGGAAAGGCCTGGTCGGTGCGCCGCCTAGGACTCAAGGCCCCTGGCGTCCACGTGCCGAACACGGACAGAATAGATGAGAAGGTGATGAAACGGACATCAGGCGGAACGGGTGAAATCTCACCGCCTCGCGTCGCCGGCCCCACCGCGGCCGGCGGCCATCGACGCACCACGCCCACGGAGGCCCGCATGACAACCACGACGCAGCACCCCGCCCACGTCCCCGCCGACGTCCACATCGCGCCGGGCGCGGACGTCGACGACCGCGCGACGCTCGGGCCGGGAGCCCGTGTGTGGCACCTGGCCCAGATCCGCGAGGGCGCCGTCGTCGGCGCGGAGTGCGTGATCGGGCGCGGCGCCTACGTCGGGCCCGGGGTCCAGGTGGGCGACCGCTGCAAAATCCAGAACCACGCGCTCGTCTACGAGCCCGCCGTGCTCGAGGACGGCGCCTTCATCGGCCCCGGCGTCGTGCTCACCAACGACCACCTGCCCCGCGCGGTCACGCCGGAAGGCGCACTGAAAACCAGCGACGACTGGCACGCCGTCGGCGTGCGGGTGCGCGCCGGCGCCGCCGTGGGCGCCCGCGCGGTCTGCGTGGCGCCAGTGGTGATCGGCCGCTGGGCGATGGTCGCCGCGGGCGCGGTGGTCACCTGCGACGTGCCCGACTTCGCGCTCGTCGCCGGGGTCCCGGCGCGGCGGGTGCGCTGGATCGGCCGCACCGGAGCGGCGCTCGTGCCCGACGACGCGGCGGACCGGCCCTCCGACGGGGCGGACCCGCGCTGGCGATGCCCCGACACCGGCGACGCCTTCATCGAGCGGGGCGGCGTGCTCGTCGAGGCGACGGAGGCCCAGGCATGAGCCGCGTCGTGGTCGTGGGCGCCGGCATCGTGGGACTCGCCGTCGCGGCCCGCCTGGCCGGACGCGGAGACGAGGTCACAGTCGTCGACAAGGAGCCGGACGTCGCGCTGCACCAGACGGGCCGCAACTCCGGCGTCATCCACTCGGGCCTGTACTACGCGCCCGGCAGCTTCAAGGCGACGATGAGCGCCGCCGGGGCGCGGTCGATGACGGCGTACGCGCGCTCGCGCGGCATCCCGGTGCAGACGTGCGGCAAGCTCGTGGTGGCCACCGACGAGCGCGAGCTGCCGGGACTGCTGCGCCTGGCGCAGCGGGCCGAGGCGAACCGCGTGGAGGCGCGGCTCCTCACCCCCGCCGAGGCGCGCGAGCATGAGCCGCATGTGCGCTGCGTGGGCGCGCTCCGCGTCGAGGCCACCGGCATCGTCGACTACCCGGGGGTGTGCCGCGCGCTGGTGAAGGACGTCGAGGCCGGCGGCGGGTCCGTGCGGCTCGGCGAGGCCGTCCTCGCCATCCGGACGGCAGGCTCGGGCGTGCGGGTTCGCACCGATCAGGCGGTCCTCGAGGCCGACGCCGTCGTCGCCTGCGCCGGGCTGCATGCGGACCGGCTGGCGCGCGCCTCCGGAATCGAGCCCGAGGCGCGCATCCTGCCGTTCAGGGGCGAGTACTTCGAGCTGGGGCCCGACGCCGCCCGCCTGGTGCGCGGGCTCGTCTACCCCGTGCCGGACCCCCGCTTCCCGTTCCTGGGCGTGCACCTCACCCGGATGATCGACGGCACGGTGCACGCGGGCCCGAACGCGGTGCTGGCGCTCGCGCGCGAGGGTTACACCTGGTCGACGGTGCGAGCCCACGACGTGCGGGACGCCCTGGGCTGGCCGGGGCTGTGGCGGCTCGCGCGCGGCAACGTGGTCCCCGGCGCCGCGGAGGTGCTGCGCTCGATGTCCACCCGCGCCTTCGCGCGCAGCCTGGCCCGGCTCGTCCCCGCGATCACGTCGCGGGACCTGCGGCCCGCCCCGGCGGGGGTGCGCGCGCAGGCGGTGCGCCGAGACGGGACGCTCGTGGACGACTTCCTGGTGCAGACCGGGCCGCGGCAGGTGCACGTCCTCAACGCGCCGTCGCCCGCCGCGACCGCCTCGCTGGAGATCGCACGGCACGTGGTGGGCAGGCTCGACGCGCTGGGCTGAGCCCGGCGGCGCGGCGGGCTCAGCCCATCAGGTCCCGCAGCACCGCACGGATGCGGGGGTGGGCGGCGATGAGCTCCCCCACGGTGCGGAACGTGTAGTCCTGCGCGCCGTCGAGCACCTGGCGCAGCACCTCCGCCCTGTCGAAGTGCGGCAGCTCCTCGTCGGGCCCGGCCGTCTCAGGGTCCGCGCGCACGTCATGCAGCAGCAGGATCCCGCCCGGGGTCAGCGCGGCGAGCGCCCGCGCCGCGACCACCGACTCCTCGTCATGCCGCCAGTCCTCCGCCCACCCGGACCACAGCACCACGTCGAGGCCCAGCCGCGCCCAGCCGCGCAGCTGCGCAGGAGTGTGGGCGCCGTAGGCCGGGCGGAACAGCGGCACCGGGACGCCCGCGATCTGCTGGACCGCGTCGCGGGCCCTCGCCACCAGCGCGACAGCGTCGGCAGTCGGCAGCCCGCTGAGCCGCCGGTGGTCCCAGCCGTGCAGGGCCACCTCATGCCCGTCCGCCACGATCCGGCGGACCAGCGCGGGGTGCGCCCGGGCGGCGGTCGCCAGGACGAAGAACGTGGCGCTCACACGGCGCTGCGCGAGCACGTCGAGCAGCGCAGGGGTGTGCGCCGGATCTGGCCCGTCATCGAAGGTGAGGGCGGCGACCCGTTGCGAGGTCGCCACCGCGACAGTGCAGGTCAGCGGGCGCACCAGCTGAGCTATCGGCTGTAGCGCCCAGCGCCGCCCGGGGGGCAGCGGAGCGCCGAAGGGCCCCAGGTCGCGGCGCAGCACGATCACGTCACGGGTGTCACGTGGCATGGGACTCCTTCGGGGGCAGGCGCACGGGCTCGGGCTCGGGGCCGTGGCCGAGCGCGAAGCCCAGCCCCCAGGCGGTGGACCAGCACAGGGCCAGCAGCTCGCCACGACGGCGCACGCGGGCGAGCCCGGCTCCGACGCCGAGCACCCGGCGCAGCACCCGGCCGACCTTGCCCGCGGCGGGCCCCGCGGCGGGCGGCGGCGGATCAGCGGGGAC
>JAEWEI010000192.1 GCA_023389545.1 Actinomycetes bacterium
ACCTCCCGGGCGTCGACGTCGATGCGCAGGTCGCCTGCGCACAGCACCGGCGCCTGCTCTTCAGTGTCGCGGGGCGGCGTGGCCGATCCGGTGCGAGGCCGGCGCATCATCGCGGTGATGCGGGCCATCAGCTCGCGCGGGCTGAAGGGCTTGGTCACGTAGTCGTCCGCCCCGACGGACAGCCCGATGAGCGTGTCGACCTCCTCGGCGCGCGCGGTGAGCATGACGACGTAGCAGTCCGAGAACGTCCGCAGCCGCCGGCACACCTCGACGCCGTCCACCCCCGGCAGTCCCAGGTCGAGGACGACGACGTCGGGGTCCACCTCGCGCAGCACGTCCAGGGCCTGGGCGCCGTCATGGCAGAGGCGCGTCTCGAAACCCTCGCGTTCCAGGTACCCGGCGACCAGGCGGGCCAGGGGCTCCTCGTCGTCCACGACGACGGCGCGGCGGACGGAGGCGGTCGCGGTCGGGGTCACGCCCACCATCTTGGGCGCAGCCGCCGCCCCCGGGGAGCCGCCGCGCGATCTTCATCGAACCTTGATCGAACGGCGAGGGCCTCTTCGTCGCGGGGCTCCGAGGCTGGTGGTCGACCGCCCCACCTCGGGCGCAGCCCCACCGAAGGAGCCGCCATGCCGCACCCACCGGTCGTCACGCTCGTGCAGTCCCCGGCGTGTCACCTGTGCCTCGACGCCGAGCAGGCGCTGGCCGAGCTGTCCGCGCGGTTCCCCGTGGAGGTGCGCACGGTCCAGCTCGACTCTGAGGAGGGCCGCGCCCTGGTCGCCCTGCACCGCCCGCCCATGAGCCCTCTGGCACTGGTGGACGGGGTGTTCCTGTCCTCCGGGCGCCTGCCCCGCAAGAAGCTCGCCGCGCTGCTGGCCGGGCGGGCCGCCGCGATGGCGGCGGGCTGATGGGCAGCGAGCTGCTGACCACGGGCAGCATCCTGGCGGCGTTCTTCGCCGGTGGCGTGGCGCTGTTCGCCCCGTGCTGCATCGTGTTCCTGGCGCCGTCGTACCTGGCGGGCGCCATCAAGAACGCCCGGTGGCGCCTGCTGCCGCTGACGTTCCTGTTCGCGGCCGGGCTGGCCCTGGTGCTGGTGCCGATCACGCTCGGGATGAGCCTGCTGGCGGGGGCCATCGCGCAGTACCACGAGCCCCTGTACTGGGCCGGTGGGCTGCTGATGATCGTGCTGGCCCTGCTGGCGCTGTCCGGGCGGATGTGGTCGCTGCCGTCGTTCCTGCGCGCCCCGGACACCACGCGTGGAGACACCGCGAGCTTCTTCACCCTGGGCGTCTTCTCGGGTGTCGCATCGAGTTGCTGCGCCCCGGTGCTAGCAGGGGTGATGACGCTGTCGGTGCTGTCCGGCTCTGCCATCGGCGGCCTCGCGCTGGGGTTGGCCTACGTGTTCGGGATGGTGTTCCCGCTGTTCGTGATGGCGCTGGTGTGGGACAAGGCCCGGCTGGGCGAGCGCCGGTTCCTGCGGACCCGGTTGGTGCGGCTGCGCGTCGCCGGGCGGACCCTGGTCACCAACTCCCTGAACATCGGCGTGGCCGTCGCGTTCGCCGTGATGGGTGTGTTCGTCATGGCCCTGGCCGGCAGCGAGGACATGACCGGCGGCAGCGCGTTCCAAGACGCCGCCAGCCGCACCCTGACCGACGTCTTCGCCGCCGTGCAGGACGTGCTGTCCCCCGTGCCCGAGCCGGTCCAGGGCCTGGCGCTGCTCGCCGTGGTGGCCGCCTTCGTCTGGGCGACCCTCGCCGACCGGCGCCGCGGCGCCCCGGAGGACCGGCCCTGCCACTCGACCCCGGCGGCCCCGGCCGCGCCCGACACCACCCTGCCCGCTCCCACGGAAGAAGTGACTCGATGACCTCCGGAACCGCCGCCCGCCGTGAGCGTGAGCGTGAGCGCCAACAGGCCCTCGCCGACGTCCAGCAGGCCCAGGCCGGCGCCGCGCTGCGTCGCCGCCGGCTGGGCGGGGCCGCCTGGGCGGCAGGCCTGCTGGTCGTGGTGGCGCTGGTCACCGCGGGGCTGCTCACCTCGCGTCCCACCAGTTCCACGGAGTCCCGGGTGGCGCCGGACTTCACGCTGCCCGCCTCGGACGGGTCGAGTGTGTCGCTGGCCGACCACCGCGGCTCGCCGGTCATCTTGTACTTCAACGAGGGCGCCGGCTGCGACTCGTGCCTGGTGCAGATGGCCGAGATCGAGAAGGACCCGGCGTTCGCCGAGGCGGGACTGACGGTGCTGCCGATCGTCATGAACACCGCCGAGCAGATCAACGCCGACCGCGAGCGCCTGGGCGTGAAGGCGCCGTTCCTGCTGGACGACGGCACGATCTCCGAGGCCTACGGAACCCTCGGCGTCGGCATGCATGAGGGGCTGCCGGGCCACGGCTTCATCCTCATCGACGCCGAGGGCAACCAGCTCTGGCACGGCAACTACCCGTCGATGTGGCTGTCCCCCGCCGACCTGCTCCAGGAGGTCACCTCCCGCCTCTAGTCCGACGTCGCACGACGGCGCTCCGACCTGGCCCGCTCGATCATCGAGGCGCAGGCTGCGGAGATCGCGGAGATGGGCGGCCTGCTGCGCGGGCTGTGACGCGCTCGGGGTCCAGGTCCAGGCGGCGCAGCAGTTGGGCGTTGGCGGCCACCACGATCGTGGACGCGGACATCAGGATCGCGCCGACCGCCGGGGACAGCACGAACCCGGCCCAGGCCAGCACGCCCGCCGCGAGCGGGACGGCGATGACGTTGTACCCGGCCGCCCAGGCCAGGTTCTGCTGCATCTTGCGGTAGGACGCCCGCGACAACTCGATGACCGAGACCACCGAGCGCGGGTCGTCCGAGGCCAGGACCACGCCCGCGGACTCCATGGCGACGTCGGTGCCCGCGCCGATGGCGATGCCCACGTCGGCCTGCGCCAGGGCCGGCCCGTCGTTCAGGCCGTCGCCCGTGAAGGCGACCTTGCGGCCGCGCGCTTGGAGCTCGGCGACCTTGGCGTGCTTGTCGGCGGGCAGCACCTGGGCGAACACCTCGTCGATGCCCAGTTCGGCGGCGACCGCGTCCGCCACGTGCTGGGCATCGCCGGTGACCATCGCCACCTGCACACCCCGGGCGTGCAGCGCGTCGATCGCGGCCCGGGCGCCGGGGCGAATCTCGTCGGCGACGGCCAGCGCGCCGATGACCCGGCCGTCGCTCACCACATGCAGCACGCTCGCGGCCTGCTGCTGCCAGCCCTTGGTGGTCTCGGCGAGTTCCGCGGGCTCACTCAGGCCGAGCTCGGAGAGCAGCGCCGGGCCGCCCACATGCACCGTCCGCCCGCCGATCTTCGCCTCGACGCCGCGCCCAGGCAGGGTGGTGAAGTCCCGCACCGCCGGCAGCGGGCCGTCGTGGGCCGCCGTGACGGCCCGGGCGATCGGGTGCTCGGAGTCAGACTCGACTGCTGCGGCCAACGCGAGGAGCTCGTCGTCGGAGACGCCGCGCACGGCGGCGTGCCCGAGCAGCGTCAGGCGCCCCTGCGTCAGGGTGCCGGTCTTGTCGAACAGGACCGTGTCCACGGTGCGCATCCGCTCGAGCGCGAGGCGGTTCTTCACCAGCACCCCGGAGCGCGCGGCGCGCTCGGTGGAGATCGCGATGACCAGCGGGATCGCCAAGCCGAGCGCATGCGGGCACGCGATGACCAGCACTGTCACGGTGCGCTCGACGGCGTCGGGCACGTTGCCCAGCAGTGCCCACACCGCGAAGGTCAGCATCCCGGCGACCAGCGCGAACCAGAACAGGAGGGCGGCGGCCCGATCGGCCAGCGCCTGGGCGCGTGAGCTCGAGGCTTGGGCGTCCGCCACCAACCGCTGGATGCCCGCCAGGGCGGTGTCGGCGCCCACGGCCGTGACCCGCACGCGCAGCGTCGAGTCGGTGGCCACCGTGCCGCCGACCACCGCGTCGCCAGGCCCGCGCCGCACCGGCTTCGATTCGCCAGTGATCATCGCCTCGTCGAGGTGGGCGGAGCCGTCGACCACCACCCCGTCGGTGGGGACCCGGCTGCCGGCCCGCACGAGCACCACGTCGCCAGTCCTCAGCTCGTCGAGCGGCACCTCGACGACGGCCCCGTCCTCGGCGACCCTCTCGGCGACGTCGGGCAGCAACTCCGCCAGGGCGTCCAGCGCGCCAGACGCCGCCCCCAGCGCGCGCATCTCCAGCCAGTGCCCGAGCAGCATGATGACGATCAGGAGCGCGAGCTCCCACCAGAAGTCCAGCCCCGACGCGAGCCCCAGGGTGGTGGCCCACGACGCGACGAACGCGACGGTGATGGCCAGCGCCACCAGCATCATCATCCCCGGGCGCCGGGACCGCGCCTCCGCGACGGCGCCGGTCAAGAACGGGGCGCCGCCGTAGAAGAAGATGACAGTGCCCAGCACCGGGGAGACCCAGCCGGCGCCGGGGAAGTCCGGGGGCATGTACCCGAGCAGGTCGGCGAACATCTCGCTGAAGACCACCACGGGGACGGCCAGCGCGAGGGTCCACCAGAACTTGTCGCGGAACGCGGCGGCGTGGTCACCGTGGCCCGCGTGGCCTCCGTGCCCCGCATGGTCGCCGTGGTCTGCGGCCTCGTGCCCGAGGTGGGCTTCAGCGGGGCCGTGGTGGTGCTGCTCCGAGTTTTCGCTGTGGTGCTGGGTGTGCACGTGCTCGTCCCTTCTCTATACCCCCCTAGGGTATGCACAACCCCTCGACCCCGCAGGTTGTTCCCTCGCGGCGGTCCGCCATGAGGCACCGTTTCGGAAGTGACTTACCTCAAAGTGCCTACTCCCCATCCCGCAGTAACTCTCCTACGGTAAGTAGTGGCTTCGAACGGAGCCGAGGACGAGAGGAAGTTCAGTCATGGCACGCATCACCGTGGTCGGCGGCACCGGATACGCCGGATCGCACATCGTGCGCGAGGCGGTCTCGCGAGGCCACCAGGTCACCTCGATCTCTCGGAACGCGCCAGTCGAGCCCGTCCCCGGCGCCACCTACGTGACCGGTGACGTGTTCGACACCGCCGTTCTGGAGCGGGCCGTGGCGGACACCGACGTGGTCGTCGAGACCCTGTCGCCGCGCGGCGAGCTCGAGGGCAAGCTCGTGGGCGTGGTGCGCGCGCTCGCCACCGCCGCGCAGGACGCCGGCGTGCGGATCGGCGTCGTCGGCGGCGCCGGCTCGCTCCTCGTCTCCGAGGGCGGCCCGACCGTGGCGTCGACCGACGGATTCCCCGACGCGTTCACGTCCGAGGCGGCTGAGCTCGCTGAGGTGTTGAACGACCTCCGTGCGGCCGACGCGACGCTGGACTGGTTCTTCCTCAGCCCGGCGGGGAGCTTCGGCCCGTGGGCGGCTGGCGAGCACACCGGCGCCTTCCGGATCGGCGGCGACGTGCTGCTGGTGGACGCCGAGGGCAACTCGAACATCTCCGGCGCGGACTACGCGCAGGCCTTCGTCGACGAGATCGAGAACCCGGCCCACAGCCGCCAGCGGTTCACCGTCGCGTACTGAGATCCACCACGCTTGCGGCCCGACGCCTCCACGGCGCCGGGCCGCAGGCGTCTCCGGTGCCCTCCTCAGACGGCCTGGTCGTACTGCTCGCGGGCCTCGAGCACGCCGCCGATGTGCGTGGTCGCCCAGTCCTCAAGCGCCTTGAGCGGCTCGCGCAGCGTCCGCCCGGCCTCGGTCAGCTCGTACTCGACGCGCGGGGGGACCTGCGGGTAGAGCGTCCGCTTGACCAGCCCGTCGCGCTCCAGCCCACGCAGCGTCTGGGTGAGCATCTTCTGCGAGATGCCGTCGATCCGACGCGTGATCTCCCCGAAGCGCATCGGCCCGTCGTCCAGCGCGCCGACCACGAGCACCGTCCAGCGGTCCCCGATGCGGTCCAGCACGCGCCGCGTCGGGCAGTTGCGGTCGTAGGGATCCCACTGCGGGTCGGCCATCGTCGTCTCCTCTGCGCCGCCACGGCATCAGGCTGTCGGAAGGCCCTTACTCTCCATGCGTGGCTAACTCTCCTACGGTAAGTGTTGGCGCACGCTAGCGGAAGCCCCACCTGCCGATAGCGCCCCAGAAGCCCCCACAGCCGATCCCAGAGAACGCGAAACCCCGCCCTGAGAATCAGGACGGGGTCATCGGTCGAACTCAGGGGCTTTGCGGCCCCTCACAGCGGAGACGGTGGGATTTGAACCCACGGAAGGGTTGCCCCTTCACGACCTTAGCAGGGTCGCGCACTAGACCTGGCTATGCGACGTCTCCAGGCTCGCACAGGCTACCTGGCCAGGTCGGCTTGCGGCAAAGTGGCTGCTGATCAGCGCTCGAACGCCCACGCCTTGTCGGTCAGCATGCG
>JAEWEI010000263.1 GCA_023389545.1 Actinomycetes bacterium
CGGCCAGCGGCTGCTCGTCCGGGGTGAGGGACGCGATGACACCGGTGTTCCAGGCGCCCATGAGCTCCATGCCCGCCTTGTGGTTGGCGATGAGGCCCGCGGACGAGCCGGCGCCCTGCTGAGCGGAGGTCGTGAGGAAGCCGTTGTTGAACGGGTTCGTCCCGGCGAACTCCTCGAGGTCCTCGCCGGCCTTGCTCCAGCACTCATCGTCGAAGGACTTGGAGGTCCCGGCCTCGGTGATGGTGTCCTGCGAGCACTCGCGCAGCGCGAAGAAGTAGTACCAGTGCGCCGCGGGCCACGCGTCCTTGGCGCCGAGGGCGATTGGGTCGACGCCCGAGGCCTTGAGCGCGGTCACCGCGTCGTTGAGCTCGTCCATGGTCGTGGGGGTCGACGTGATGCCGGCCGCCGCGAACAGGTCCTGGCTGTAGTAGATGCCGCCGGGGAGGACGGCCGTCGGCATGCCGTAGATCTTGCCGTCCACGGTGAACGCGCTGAACGCGCCCTCGCCGCCGAGGGCCGACATGGTCGCGTCGTCGATGAGGTCGGTGAGGTCCATGACCTGGCCGGCGTCGACCACGTCGGCGAGCTTGCCGCCGCCACGGGCCATGAAGATGTCCGGGGCGTCGCCAGAGTTGAGGGCGGTCTGGAGCTTGCCGTCCATGTCCTCGTTCTGGATGGCCTGGATCTCGATGGTGACGCCGGGGTTCGCCGCCTCGAAGTCGGCGACGGTGTCCTCCCAGTAGGCCTTGCCCTCACCGGTGGTGGAGTTGTGCCAGAAGGTCATGGCGGTGGAGCCGTCACTGGACCCGCCAGCGTCGCCGCCGGCACAGCCAGCGGCCAGGAGCGCGATCGTCGCGCCAAGCGCGACAGTGCCCGCCGCGCCGCGAATCTTCCTCGTCATCGTGGATTCCTTGTCATCTTTGACTACTCGACAGTTCGCCTGCCGCGCTCAGTTGTACGCGCGCACCCTGGGAGTGTCAAACGATATCGATACCGTTATCGAAATCGTGACCTGCGGACACGCCTTCATCCGAGCCGCCCGGTTTGCCCAGGACAAAGGTGAAGTTGCGGCACGAACCGCTCCCGCCAGAATGTGCCCAAGTTGGAGGAAACTGACAAACGCGAGGTAACGGGTCAACCACATCTCCCTGGGAGTGGGTGACCCAGCGCCCGGAGGCCGGGCTGCCGGAAAAGCGAGCGGGGCGCGGGCCCGGCCACCGGCCAGTCCCGCACCCCGCTCACCCGCTCATCCTCCTGATGTCAGGGTCCGCACCGCTGCACCTGCCACCAAGGTCTTGCGCTCTGTCGCGGCTAGGCCGCCACCGCCCTGACGGGCCGCCCGGCGAGCCAGCCCGCCAACCGGTCCGGGCGGTCCGTGATGATCGCGTCAACCCCCGCAGCCGTCGCCGCGGCCCACTGCTCGGGCTCGTTGAGCGTCCACACCATGACCACCACGCCCGCCTCCCGGAGCTCGTCCACCAGGCCCGGATGGTCGCGCAGCACCTGCCCGTGCGGGTTGCACGCCACCACGCCGAGCCCGCGGCACAGGCCGATCAGACCGTCGTGGAGCTCGGCGATCAGCAGCCCCCGCCGCAGCGACGGAGCCGCCTCCCGCAGGGCCGCCACCGTGCCCGGCCAGAAGCTCTGCGCGATCGTGCGCGATTGGAGGCCGGCGGAGGCCACGGCACGGGTGAGCGGGCGGACCTGCTCGGCCGTCCACTCCCCCTTGACCTCCAGCAGCAGGTCCAGCCCGGGCCGGGCCAGCAGGAAGTCCAGCACCTCGTCGAACGTGGGGACCCGCTGGCCAGCGAACACCGGTGAGAACCACGACCCGGCATCCAGCCCTCGCACCTCGTCCGCGGTCATCGAGCGCACCTCGCCAGCGCCGTCCGTGGTTGCGTCGACGGTGTCGTCGTGGATCACCACGACCTGGCCGTCGGCGGTGAGCTGCACATCGATCTCGATCGCGTGCGCGCCCGCCCGCCACGCCGCCTCGAAGGCCGCGAGCGTGTTCTGCGGCGCCACCGAGGAGTTGCCCCGGTGCCCGATCACGACCGTCACAGGTACGGCTCCACGTTCTCGCGGTACGCCGTCTCGAGCTGCGGGGTGATGCCCTCGAACGCCGTCTGCGGGTCCACGCCCTTGAGCACGATCTGCTCGATCGCCTCGGTGAGGATCTGGTCCGCGCCCGGCACGAACACGCGGATCCAGTCCTGCGAGCGGGCCCGGTCGGCGAGCTGGTCCACCGCCGTGCGGAACTGCGGGGTCGCCGCGTAGACCGCCTTCATGTCCTCGGACTCCACCGCCGACGTCCGCACCGGCATGTACCCGGTGTTCTGCGAGAAGTACGCCGTGGAGTCCGTGGACGTCAGGAACTTCAGGAACGTCGCCGCCGCGAGCTGGTTCTCCACCGGGCGCGACGACGGGATCGCCAGGCCGGTGCCGCCGGTGGGCGTGCCACCGCCGTCCGGGCCCTCGGGCAGGTACGCCGTGCCGACCTCGAAGGACGCCGCGTCGAGGATGCCCTTGAGGCTGCCCGTCGAGCCGATGGTCGCGGCCACCACGCCCGCCGAGAAGTCCGCGTTCGCATCCGTCGAGACCGTCGCGACCTTGCTCCCGTGGAACAGGTCCCGCAGGAACTCGCCGGCCTCGAGCGCCTCTGGGGAGGTCAGCGTCGTGTCCCACCCGTCGGAGTACTCGCCGCCGTGGCCCCAGATCATGTTCTCGAACCACCACGCCGCCCAGGAGGTGCCGGTCGCCAGGCCCAGCGGCGCGCTGTCCGCGGGCACCTGCGCGTCGAGCTGGGCCCCCCACTGCGCGAACTCGGCCCACGTCTCCGGGCCGCGGTCCGGCAGCCCGGCGGCCGCCCACATGTCCTTGTTGTAGTAGAAGAGCGGCGTCGAGCGCGCGTACGGCGCCGCCCAGTGGGCGCCGTCGTACTCGTAGTCGCCGTACAGCGCCGGGTTGAAGTCCGCCGCGTCGGCGTCGATCGCCTCGAAGACCTCGTCGAGGGCCAGGATCTGGTCGTTCAGGTGGTACCGGAACCACCACACATCCGACGCGATGACCAGGTCCGGCAGCTCGGAGGTCTGCGAGGCGGCCTGGAAGCGCTGCGCCACCTCGTCATAGTTGGCGCCCGCGGTCACGAGCTTGACCTTGATGTCGGGGTTCTCCGCCTCGAACCGGCGGATGAGCTCCTCCTCGACCTTCTGGGAGGAGCCGGGGTGATTGCTCCACCACGTGATCTCGCTGGCGGGGGTCACACCGGACCAGTCGACAGCGTCGGCCGACGTCGTCCCGGCCGCCTCAGCCTGGATGCCCACGGTCGGCGTGGAGCAGGCCGCGGTCAGCGTCAGGGCGCCGGCAGCCGCCAGCGCGCCGAGGACGAGGGCAGGCCGACGACGCCGGCGCGCGAGGGGTTCGAACACGGGATTCTCCTAGGGGTGGGAGGTCGCACGGTGCTGCGGTCGCAGCCCGGACGTGTGAGGGGGCGCGTCACATCAGCCGGTGACGGCGCCGGCGGTGAGGCCGGCCACGAGGCGGCGCTGCAGCACCAGGAACAGCAGCAGGACGGGCAGCGTCACCACGACGGTGGCCGCCAGCAGCACGCCCCAGTTGCTCATCCCGTCGATGTTCTGCAGCAGGGTCAGGCCCACGGGCAGCGTCATCTTCTGCGCGTCGTCGACCACCAGGAACGGCCACAGGTAGTCGTTCCACTCGGTGACCACGGACACCAGCCCGACAGCCGCCAGCGTGGGCGTGGACATCGGCAGCACCACCTGCCAGAGCCGCCGCAGATGGCCCGCGCCATCGAGCTCGGCCGCCTCGAGCACCGACGCGGGCAGCGACAGGAAGTGCTGGCGGAACAGGAACGTCCCGAACGCGCTGGCCAGGCCCGGCACGAGGATGCCCTGGTACGTGTTCAGCCAGCCCAGGCTCGCGACGAACGTGTAGTTGGGGATGATCGTGATCTGCGGCGGGATCATCAGCGTCGCCAGCACCAGCAGGAACACCGCCCGCTTGAACGGCACGTCGAGGAAGACGAGCGCGTACGCGCAGCACAGCCCGAGCAGCACCTTGAGCCCGGCGCCGGCGATCGTCAGGCCCACGCTGTTGAGCAGCAGCCGGCCCAGCGGGATCGTGTCGGCGGCCTGCGCGTAGTTCGCCAGGTCGAACGATCCGGGCAGCCACTGCAACGGCAGCCGGTACAGCTCGTCGGGCATCTTCAGGCTGGCCAGGCCCATCCACAGCAGCGGGGCGCCGATCACGACGGTCGCGGCGATCATCGCCAGGTAGCCGCCCGCGTCGAGCAAGCGCGGGCCGGATGAGCGGCGGCCGGGCGGGGTCGGCTTGATGGCCGAAGGCGTGCGGCGGGGTGGGACCCGGGTGGCGTCCGGGTCGGCCACCGGCGCGGCGTCGGGGCGCGGTTCGAGCACCACCACGTCGGCGACCGGGCGGGGGGCGATCGTGGTCATGCGTAGTGCACCTTCCGCTCGACGTAACGCATCTGGACCGCTGTGACGGCGAGCAGGACGAGGAAGAGGATCGTGGCCCCCGCCGACGCGTAGCCGGCCCGGCCGTTGACGAAGCCCTCCTGGTAGATCTGGTACATCAGCGTCGTGGTGCTGCCCAGCGGGCCGCCCTGCGTCATCGCCTTGATCACGTCGAAGGACTGCAACGAGCTGAGCATCATCGTCACGACCAGGAAGAACGTGGTCGGGGTGAGCAGCGGCAGCACCACCGAGCGCAGCGTCCGCGTCCGCGAGGCGCCGTCGAGCGACGCCGCGTCGCGCAAGTCCTGCGGGATGGCCTGCAGGCCGGCCAAGTAGATGAGCGCGACGTACCCGACGTGCTTCCACAGGTAGACCACGGTGATCATCACCAGCGGCCACGGCTCAGCGGTGTACCACTGCGGCGAGGACAGCCCCACCATGCGCAGCAGCGCGCCGATCAGCCCGTAGCGCGGATCGAACATGAACAGCCACAGCACGCCGACGGCGAACCCCGAGAGCACGTACGGCGCGAA
>JAEWEI010000316.1 GCA_023389545.1 Actinomycetes bacterium
GCTCGATGATCCCGTTCGGGCTCGCCGCGGACTTGCTCATCTTCGACGTCGGGTCCTGCAAGTCGTAGATCTTCGCGGTGGCCTTGACGATGTGCGCGTCCGGCACGACGGCGGTGCCCGCCCCGAATCGCGTGTTGAGGCGCTGGGCCAGGTCGCGCGTCAGCTCAAGGTGCTGGCGCTGGTCCTCACCCACGGGGACGAGCGCTGTGTCATACAACAGGATGTCCGCCGCCATGAGCACGGGGTAGGTGAACAGCCCCACGGTCGTGCCCTCCTGGCCGACCTTGCTCGACTTGTCCTTGAACTGCGTCATCCGGCTCGCCTCGCCGAACCCCGTCTGGCACGACAGCAACCACGCCAGCTCCGCGTGCTCGGAGACGTGGGACTGCACGAACAGGATCGAGCGAGCCGGGTCCACGCCTGCCGCCAGGTACTGGGCGGCCGTGCGGCGGCTCCGCTCGCGCAGCACCGCCGGATCGGGGTTGACCGTCAGCGCGTGCAGGTCGACCACGCAGTACACGGCCTCGTAGGAGTCCTGCAGCGCGACCCACTGGGTCAGGGCGCCCAGGTAGTTGCCGAGATGGAGCGAGTCCGAGGTGGGCTGCATGCCGGAGAAGATGCGGGGGCGCTGCGTCGCGGGTGCCATTCGACCGGTTCTCTCTTTCAGACTGCCAAGGGGGTGGGTGAGCTTCGGAATGACCCGGTCAGGTCGCCTCGTCATCGAACGGGATGGGTGCTCCTGCTGCGGGGGCGGCCGGGTCGCGCGTCGACGCCCGCCAGGAGGTGCCGGCGGCGGCGACGGGCGCGGCGGAGGCTCGCACCCGCGTGCTGGCGGGCCGCGCGGGCGGCGGGTCGTCGAGGAGCGCCTCGCGGACGATACGGCGCGGGTCGTATCGCCGCGGGTCGAGCGCCGCCCAGTCGACGTCCTTCAGGTCGTCACCGAGCTCGGTGTCGACACGCGACTTCGTGTCCTGCACGAAACCGCGCGCCTGACGCGCCCACTGGCCGAGCTGCTCCGCGTACTTCGGCAGGCGCTCAGGGCCGATCACCAGGACAGCCACGACGAGCAGGAGGATGAACTCACCGCCGTTGATGTCTAGCACGGGCCTAGGCTACCCGCCGCGTCATGACCCGGAGGACTCGTCCAGCACGACGCGGACGTCGCGCTCGTCGTCGCCGGTGCGGACCTTCAGCACCACGGTGTCCCCGGGGGTCTTCGCGCGGATCGCCACAATGAGCTCGTCCGGGTCCGTCACCGGCCTGCCGTCGATGGCCAGGATCACGTCACCGCTGCGAATGCCCGCCTTGTCCGCTGGCCCGCGCGGCGTGACGGGCGCGGCGCCGCCCTGCGCGTCGGCGGCGACCTGCACGCCCTCGCCCGCGTACCGCTGGTCCAGCAGCACCCCGATGATCGGGTACGTGGCCGTGCCCGTCTCGATGAGCTGCTCGGCGGTGCGTCGAGCCTGGTTCGACGGGATCGCGAACCCCAGGCCGATGCTCCCGCTGGAGCCGCTGAACGACCCCGGCGGCTGCGCGATCGCCGAGTTCACACCGATCACCTCGCCTGCCGCGTTGACCAGCGGGCCACCGGAGTTGCCGGGGTTGATCGCCGCATCCGTCTGGATCGCGTTGATGAAGGCGGTGTCAGTGTCGGATCCCCCGGCGGACACCGGGCGGTTCAAGGCGCTCACGATGCCGGTGGTCACGGTGCCCTCGAGCCCGAGGGGCGCGCCGACGGCGATCACCGGGTCCCCCACGACAGCGAGGTCGGAGTCCCCGAGCGCGAGCGGCACCAGGCCGGTGCGCTCCACCTTGAGCACCGCGAGGTCGTAGTCCGCCGTCTGCCCGACGATCGTGGCGGGCTCCTCAGTGCCATCCCCGAACAGCACCACAGTCGTGGCGCCCGCGGCGGTGGCGTCGGCGACGACGTGGTGGTTGGTCAGCACGTAGCCGTCCTGGCGCAGCACGAAGCCCGACCCCGTCGACGTGCCGTTGGGGCCCATCACCTGGATGGACACGACACTTGGCAGCACAACGGCGGCGATGCCCGCGACGCTCTCGGGCGCGCGGTCCCCCGCTCCGGTCGCGACGGTGACGGGCAGTCCCGCGTCCGCGAGGCGCCCGTCGCCCATCAGCTGGCTGCTGACCACGCCTCCCGTGGCGCCGGCCACGAGCGCGATCACCATCAGCAGCACCACCCAGCCGAGCGGCAGTCCGGCGCGCCGCGGACGGCCCGGCGCCTGCGGCGCTCCGCTCGCAGGCCAGTGCGCTCCGCCGTCGACCGGCGGGACGGGGCCGGGCATGGCCGAGGCGGCGATGGGTCCAGCGGCCATGGGCCCAGCGGCCATGGGCCCAGCGGGCGCGGCGGCGGGCGGGACCGGCGGCGGGCCGTAGGGGGCCGTGACGTGCGAGGGCGCCGCGAACGGGTTGGGCGCCGGCTGGCTCGAAGGCGCGCCGAACGGAGTGGGCGCCGGGCGCGTCGGTTCCGTGAAGGGGTGCTCGGGGTGGGTCATCGCTGCTGCAACGCCTGGGTCACGGTGTCCCATCCTCGGCTGATCCTGGCCTTCAGGCCGTCGTCGAAACGTCCACCGGGGAACCCGGCCACCACAGACTGCACCGTCTCCGAGTCGAAGGCGGCCACCACCTCCACCACGAGGTCGCCAGCCTGCCACGCAGCGTGCCAGGGCTGCTCGGAGAGCACGTACAGCGTCCGGTCACCGAGAACGACCTGCGTCACGCCCTCGAGCGCCTGGGTGTCGAGCCGCCCTGGCTGCTCGGTGAGGACTGCGCTGACCCCGGGCCCGGACAGGTCCACCTCCAGGTGCGAGCCGTCCTCGCTGACCTGCACGCCGGTGACGGTCCACCCGTCGGGCAGGGTGACGGGGCACTGCCACCCGTCCGCGCGCAGCGAGGCCAGGACGTCGTCCGCGGCCGTCCCCCCGCTGGCGGACTGCGCGCCGTCGCCAGCATCCCCGTCGACGGCGAGGGCGGCCAGGCTCGCGGCGCGCTCGCTCGAGCTGTGGCCGAGCAGCATCAGCGCCTGGGCGGGATGGCTCGACGGCAGCACCGGCGGCTGGTCGCCGAGCAGGAACAGCCCGCCGCAGGCGACGCCGACCCCGGCGACCGCCGCCATGACCGCGCGCACCGGGCCGCGCCGCGTCAGGTCGCCAGTGATCGCATGCGGGGCGGTGTACGCCGCCGCCCTGGCATGGGCGCTGGAGGAGGCGGGCTGGGCGAACGGGTCACGGCGCGGCATGGGCTCGGCTGGCTGCCCGCCGGCCAGCGAGAGGAGCCGGTCGGTGAGGTCGGCCGCCGGGCGGACGTCGCCGGCCTGCGCCAGCGCGCTCCGGGCCGTGCGGGCGGCGGTCAGCTCGGCCGCGCACTGCTGGCA
>JAEWEI010000398.1 GCA_023389545.1 Actinomycetes bacterium
CCTCGAGGCCGTGCTCGCCCTCGGTGAGGACCACCGGGATGTGCTGCTCGCGCGCGGCGGGCGAGGTCCACCCCTCGGCGGCGTGAGCGCGCACGCGCGGACGGCTCAGCGCGGCGCCCGTCAGGCCGCGCAGCGCGAGCAGCGCGGGCCGCACGAAGGCCTCGAAGGACACGAAGGCGCTGACCGGGTTCCCGGGGAGTGCGAGCACCGGCGTCCCGTCCTCGAGCCGGCCCAGGCCCTGCGGCTTGCCGGGCTGCATCGCCACGGGCAGGAAGCGCATCTCGGGCAGCCCGATGAGCACCTCCTTGACCACGTCATACGCCCCCTGGCTGACGCCGCCCGAGGTGAGGACGAGGTCGACGTCGGGTCGGTCGGCGCCGAGCGCGGCGCGCAAGGCGTCCGCGTCGTCGGGCACGGCGCCAAGACGCACGACGCTGGCGCCGGCTGCCCGGGCGGCGGCGGCGAGCAGGTAGGAGTTGGAGTCGGGGATCTGCCCGTGGCGCATGGCCTCGCCGGGGACGACCAGCTCGGAGCCTGTCGACATGACGAGCACGCGCGGGCGCCTGTGAGCCACGACCTCGGCGCGGCCCACCGACGCGATGGCGGCGATCCGGTACGGCGTCAGCTCCTGACCGGCGGCGACCACCACGGCCCCCGCCGCGACGTCCTCGCCGGCCCGGCGCACGTGGGCGCCCGGGGCAGCGGGCGCGGAGATCCTCACGGTCCGCACCCCGGCGTCGGTGCGCTCGACGGGCACGATCGCGTCGGCCCCGGGGGGCATGGGGGCGCCCGTCATGATGCGCGCGACAGTCCCGGGCACCACCGGGGTCTGCGCGTCGGCGCCCGCGGGCAGGTCGAGCATCACGGGCAGCGTGACCGGGTGCTCCTGCGAGGCTCCGGCCACGTCACGCGAGTGCACCGCGTAGCCGTCCATCGCCGAGTTCGCGAAGCGCGGCAGCGCCTCGGGCGCCGTCACGTCCTCCGCGAGGACGAGCCCGAGCGCGTCGTCGAGCGGCACTGCGGCGGGCGGCAGGGCCGCGACCAGGGCGAGCACCTCCGCCAGGTGGTCGGCGACTGTGCGGGGACCTTCGTGCGTCGGCATGGCGCCCACGCTAGCCGCCGCTGCGAACGGGGCCCGTAGGACCCTCGTCGCAGCGGCGGCCCGCGCGGGTCAGCCCTGCTCGGCGTTCGCGTCGTGGCGGGGGTTCATGTTGTTCGGGTCGCCGTCGGTGTCGGCCTCGGGGTCGTCCGGCACGTCGCTCTTCGCGCTGGCGCCCGAACGCGGGTTCAGGTTGTCCGGGTCCGCGTCGGTGTCGTAGCCGGGATCTGCGTCGCGTCCTGCGGGAGGTGTGGAGTTCATCTCCTCACGCTGTCACCGTTCCGCGGGCGCCGCACCCGAAGGCGCCCGGCCGCCACCGCTCACCCGCGCAGCGCGGGCCGCCGCGCCACGTCGGCCAGAGCCGCGAGCTCGTCGCGCTGGCGATCGGCGGCGATGACGAGCTCCTCGAGGACCACGGGGTCCAGCCCCAATTCCGTGGACCAGGCCTGCAGCGTGCGCCACAGCGACTTCTTGCCCACCACGGCGGACTGCATGAGGTCGAGCTCGATCAGCGCCGACAGGGGCGACCTGCGCGTGATCCGCCCGTTGAGCTTGAGCCGGCCCAGCCGCTCGCCCGTCCAGGACGCCGCCAGCTTCGCGCGGTTGATCCGCACGCCCAGGCGGCGCGTCGTCTCGATGAGCCATTCCCGTTCGGTGCTGATCTCGGCGGCGATGTCCGCCAGGCGCGGGCCGAGCGGGGTGCCGGCCAGGGCCTCCGCCATCTGGTTGATCCGGCTCGCCCCGGCCGTGGCGCCGGTGACGTGGTCGTTCAGGTAGATCGACAGGAGCCTGGGGTCAGGCCCGTCCGAGCCCACGTCACTCGTCCCGGGCGCGTGGGTTGAGGTTCCCCGGCTCGGCGTCGGTGTCGGCGTCCTCGTCGACCGGCACGTCCGAGTGCGCCGCGGCGCCGGTGCGCGGGTGCAGGTTGCGCGGGTCCGCGTCGGGGTCGAGTTCGGTGTCGTCGGCGGGCGCCGGCTCGCGTTCCGGCTCGACGGGGTCGTGGGGGTTCATGTCTGCGTCCATCTGCCCAAACTGCCACCGCCGCCACGTGCCCGCACCCGCTGGCGGGCCGGGCGCCACGCCGTCGCTGCCCGCTCTGCGGACAGCCGTGCGCGTGCCGAGGCAGATCATCCTACGATTCGGCGGGTGAGCTCTCAGCAGACTGTGGATGTCGTCCTCGTCGGCGGCGGAATCATGAGCGCGACCCTGGCGGCGATGCTGTCGACGCTCGAGCCCACGTGGAAGATCGAGATCCTCGAGCGGCGTCCCGCGCTCGCCGAGGAGAGCTCCAACCCGTGGAACAACGCAGGCACCGGCCACGCCGCGCTGTGCGAGCTGAACTACACCCCCGAGCGGCCCGACGGCACGATCGACATCACCAAGGCCGTGGCCATCAACGAGCAGTTCGAGCTGTCACGCGAGCTGTGGAGCTTCCTGCTCACCTCCGGGCGGCTCGCCGACGACGCGTTCCTGTCCCCCGCGCCCCACATGACCTTCGTCCGCGGCGCCGCGGACGTGGACTACCTGCGCCGACGCGCCGACGCGCTGCGCGCCCACCCGCACTTCGCCAGCCTCGAGTTCACCACCGACCCCGAGGTCATCCGCTCGTGGGCGCCGCTACTGGTGCTGGACCGCGACCCCGACGAGCCGATCGCCGCGACGCGCGCCCCGGAAGGCGTCGACGTGGACTTCGGCGCGCTGACCCGCGCCCTGGTGGACGACGTCACCGCGCGGGGCGCCACCGTCCACCTCGAGCACGAGGTGCGCGGCCTGCGCCAGCGCCGCGACGGCACCTGGCGGCTGCGGGTGCGGGACCGCCGCTGGAACGCCTCCCCCCGGAACCGCACGATCGACGCGCGGTTCGTGTTCATCGGCGCCGGCGGCGGCGCCCTGCACCTGCTGCAGAAGTCGGGGATACCGGAGGCCAAGGGCTACGGCGGCTTCCCGATCAGCGGGCAGTTCCTGCGCACCACCAACCCCGAGATCGTGCGCCAGCACCAGGCCAAGGTCTACGGCAAGGCCGATGTCGGCTCGCCGCCCATGTCGGTGCCGCACCTCGACACCCGCGTCGTCGACGGGCAGACCGCGCTGCTGTTCGGCCCGTACGCGGGCTGGAGCATGAAGTTCCTCAAGCACGGCTCCCCTCTCGACCTGCTGCGGTCGATCCGCCCCGGCAACGTGGCGCCCATGGTCGCCGTGGGGCTGCAGAACCTGGACCTGCTGAAGTACCTGATCGGCGAGCTGACCGCCTCCCCGACGCGGCGGCTGCGCACCCTGCGGGCGTTCATGCCGTCCGCGCACCCGCGCGACTGGGAGCTGATCACCGCAGGCCAGCGCGTGCAGGTCATCAAGAAGGACGCGAAGAAGGTCGGCGTGCTCGAGTTCGGCACCGAGCTGCTCACCTCGCAGGACGGCACCATCGCCGGACTGCTGGGCGCCTCGCCCGGCGCCTCGACGGCAGTGGCCACCATGATCGACCTGCTGGACAGGTGCTTCCCCGACCGGGCCGAGGCGTGGGCGCCCCGCCTGCGCGCGATGATGCCGGTGCTGGGCGGCGAGGACTGGGACGACGCCCTCGCGCTGCACCAACTGGCAGCGGGCGACCACGTCACCGTGGAGCCCTGAGCCCCAGCAGCGCCTGACCGACGGCGGCCACCGCGAGCGCGAGCCCCGAGGCGACGCCCAGGGCCAGCCCGATGTGCGCCCGCAGCAGCAGGGCGCCGGCCAGCGCGCCCGCGCCGAGCAACAGGATGCTGAGGGCGCGACGCGCCCACGGCTGGGCGCGCCTGCGGCCCAGGTCGGACGCCAGGCCCGTGACCTGCTCGTCGATGGCCGACGTCGGCACGTCCGCGACGCCCAGGTGCTGCACCGTCGCGGCCTGCAGCCCCATGCACGCGCCGAGCGCGCCCGCGGCGGCCAGCGCCAATGCGCCGGACGACTCGGGCGGGGTCCGCGCGACGAGCACGCCGACCACGCCGACCGCCAGTCCGATGCCCCCGAACAACGTTGTGGTGCGGGCCGTCCAGATCCGGGGCTTATGCCGGAGGGCCCGGCCGCAAGCCGCGGCGCCCATCCAGAACGCCCCCAGCGCCAGCGCCAGCCCGGCCGCCTGCAGGCCCCCCGAGCCCGCCAACGCCGCGCCCAGCAGCACGGTGTTGCCGGTCATGTTGCCCATGAAGACCCGGTCGAGCGCCAGGTAGCCGACGGCGTCGACGATCCCGGTGGCGAACGTCAACGTCAGGAGCAGGCCCACCTCCACCCGCTCCGCGCGGCGGCCGTCCGCGACGCGTGGGCCGGTCATCTCGCGCCGCCCGACTGCCCGTCCGACTGCCTGCCCGGCTGCCCGCCGGGCTGCCCTGTTGGCTCGTCGGGCGCTGCGGGGTCGCGGGCCAGCAGCGCCCATCCCACCACTGCGACGCCCACGCTGAGCACCGCCACCAGGCCCAGCGCGAGCCCGGCGTGCACGCGGATGAGCAGGGCGCCCACGAACGCCCCGGCGCCGATCAGCGCGAAACTGCCCATCCGCCGACCCCAGCGCTCCCGGTCGGGGCGCCTGTCGCGGAAGGCCAGGCCGAGGCCCACGAGCGCGCCCGTGATGGCGTCGGTGACGAGGTCGGCGACGCCAGTGGCACGCGCCGCCGCCGCCTGCGTGCCCATGCAGGCGCCGAGCACCGCGGCCGCGCACAGCCCCGACGGCTGCGAGCTGGCCGGCGGGACGAGCGCCACGCCGACGCCCACCAGCCCCACCACCACCCCGGTGACGGCCAGCAGCACCGAGGTGCGGGCCGTCCACCCGTCGGGCGCGGCGCGCAGTGCGTGTCCGCACACGTGCGCGCCCAGCCAG
>JAEWEI010000439.1 GCA_023389545.1 Actinomycetes bacterium
GACCTTCTGGCTGTACACGCGCCTGATGTCGACCCAGGCCCAACAGATCGCCGACGCGTTCCGCAAGGCGCGCGACTGTTCCTGACCCGCCGCCGACCGGTGGCGCAGTCAGGCACAGGCAGGTCCCGGCGGGTCCCGGCGGGTCCCGGCAGGTCCCGGCGGGTCCCGGCGGGTCCCGGCGGCCAGAAGCTAAACGTTTCAGATCGTCGCGGGCCCCACGAGCCGCATGCCAGCATCCCCGGCATGCCTACCCGACGGCGCCCCGCGCCCGCTGCCGCCCTCGCCCTGCTGGCCGCGCTCACCGCGCTCACGGGCTGCACCAGCTCCGCCGAGCCCGTCCCGCCGCCGCCGACGCTGGAGTGGCCTGAGGCGCTCGCCCTCGACGCCCAGACGCCGGACCCGTTCTGGGTGGTGTGGACAGCGGTCGCCGAGCAGGGCGACGCGGCGGCGGACGCCCTCCAGCCCTCCATCGACGAGCTCGGGGCGGCCGGGTACGCCGTCGAGGCCTGGGACCCGGCCTGCCAGTCCGGCGCCGAGGAGCAGCTCACCGCGCTCACCGGCTTCACCGACGTGGTGGCCGTGGGCGTCCCGTTCGCCTCCGAGCAGGACGCCGGGGCCTTCGACACGCTCTTCGAGGGCTCGGTGGTGTCCGTCACCCCCGGCGCTTACACCTGCGCGAGCTGACAGCCCTAGACGCACGAACGGGCGCCCTCTCCGAGGAGAGGGCGCCCGTTCACGTGTGGCGGGTGAGGGATTCGAACCCCCGTAGGCGTTGCCAGCTGATTTACAGTCAGCCCCCTTTGGCCACTCGGGTAACCCGCCAGGGTCGCATCGCCGCGAACGGCGTGCGGATGGAAGGATAGCAACGAATCCGGGGTGCTCATGCATCGTGCCCGCGGATGTCCATCGGATCACGGCGCCCAGCAGCGCGCCGGCAGGGAGGGAACCATGGCGAGCGAGTCCTCGTTCGACGTCGTCAGCAAGGTCGACCGGCAGGAGGTCGACAACGCGCTCAACCAGGCCGCCAAGGAGGTCGCGCAGCGCTACGACTTCAAGAACGTCGGCGCGTCGATCGCCTGGAGCGGCGACAAGATCGTGATGATCGCGAACTCCGAGGAGCGCGTGCTCGCGATCCTCGACGTGCTCCAGACCAAGCTCATCAAGCGGGGCATCTCGCTCAAGGCGATCGACACCGGCGAGGGGACGCCCAAGGCGTCGGGCCGCGAGTACCGCCTCGAGGCGAGCCTGAAGGAGGGCCTCGACAGCGAGACGGCCAAGAAGATCGGCAAGCTCATCCGCGACGAGGGCCCCAAGGGTGTGAAGTCGCAGATCACCGGCGATGAGGTGCGTGTCACGGCCAAGAGCCGCGACGACCTGCAGGAGGTCATCGCGATGCTCAAGGCGGCGGACCTGGACGCGGCGCTGCAGTTCACGAACTACCGCTGACGCCAACCCTCAGCGCGCTGTGCCCCGGTGTGGATCACACCGGGGCGCAGTCGTCTCTGGGCTGTGCGGCGGCGGCCGTGAAGCGGGCCATGGCGAAGGCGCCGAGATCCACACCTGGCACCTGCACGTCGGGCTCCTCCCCCAGCGCCAGCGCGGCGAGCACCTGCCCGATGCCCGGGGTGAACTTGAACCCGTGGCCGGAGAACCCCGCGCCGACGACGACTGGCCCCACCCGGTCCAGGATGAAGCGCTCGTCCGGCGTGGTCGTATACGTGCAGCTGATCGGCTCCGGGGCGTCGGCGTCGACGCCGGGGAACCAGTCCCGCACATAGGCGCGCAGTTCCTCGAGCCGGCCCGGCTCGGCGGCGAAATCGCGCTCGTCGGGGTCGACCACCGGGCCCGTCCCGTGATGGCCCACCTTGATGCCCACGCCGGGCGTGTGGTGCCCGTAGACGCCGCGCGCCGGGTACTCGGGATCCGCGCCGAGGTCGCCGCGCGCCGCCGCGTGGCCGGCCGGGTCCACGTGGTGGATGAAGCTGGGCCAGCCGTCGTCGGCGACGTGCGCCTCGTCGAGCACGGGGAAGTGCGCGGGCTGCTCCTGCGTGACGACCAGCTCGGGGAGCGCCTCGAAGCCGGGCACCCCGGCGAGCAGGCCCGCCGACCAGGCCCCGACGGTCACCACCGCGGTACGGGCGCGCAGCTCCTCGATGACGGGTTCGCCCTGCTGATCGGAGGTGGCGACCTGGAGCAGCACGCCGTCCGCCACGACGTCGAGGGACAGCACCCGGGCGCCGTGCCGCAGCTGGGCGCCGTGCCGGGCGGCCTCGGACTGCAGCGTGGCGACCGTGCGGTCCGCGTGGGCCCGGCCGGCGACGGGCTGCACGATGGCCCGGTCGTCGAATCGCATGCCCGGCCAGCGGGTCTGCGCCTCGAGGCCCGTCATGTACTCGAAGGGGACGTCGCAGTCCTCCAGGGTCTGCGCGAGCTCCCGCAGGGCGAGCACCGGCCCGTGGTCGACGCAGCCGTTCAGGGTGAGGAGCTGCTCACCCGACTCCTCCTGGAGGACGTCCCACCAGCGGTGCGCGTGCTGGGCGAGCCGCACGTGGTTCGGGTCGGTGTAGCCGAGCCGGAAGATGCGCCCGGCGCCGTGGGACGCGCCCCGCACGTGGCCGGGCTCGAACCGCTCCAGGAGGACGACCTGTGCGCCGCGCCGCGCGAGCGCCCAGGCTGTCGCCGAGCCCATCGCGCCGCCCCCGACGACGACGACGTCCACCTGCTGCCCCTGGGTCCCCATGCTGTCCGCCTCTGGTCGCCGGCCGTCTGCCGTGCGACACCGTATCGGCGCGCACAGGGCGCACGAAGGGGCAGTTCACCCACAGGACAGCACGTTCGGGCACGCCCGGCGGCCTGTGGGTGGACCCGGCCCGATCAGTACGGCGGCAGCCCGGACATCCGCTGCAGCCGCGCGATCCGCTCGGGCATCGGCGGGTGGGTCTGGAACAGGCGGCCCACCCCGGCGCCGCGGAACGGGTTGGCGATCATCAGGTGGGAGACGTCGACGAGCTCGCGGTCCTGCGGCAGCGGGCGCGCCTGCGTGCCCGCCTCGAGCTTGCGCAGCGCGGACGCGAGCGCGAGCGGGTCGCCGGTGAGGCGGGCGCCGTCCTCGTCGGCGTCGTACTCGCGGGTGCGGCTGATCGCGAGCTGGATGAGCGTGGCCGCCACCGGCGCCAGCAGGGCCGTGGCGAGCACCGCGAGCGGGTTGCCGCCGCGCTCGCGGTCGCCCCCGCCGCCGAAGATGAGCATCACCTGGGCGGCGGACGTGATCACGCCCGCGACGGCCGCGGCGACGGACGACGTGAGGATGTCGCGGTTGTAGACGTGCATGAGCTCATGGCCCAGCACGCCCCGCAGCTCGCGCTCGTCCAGGATGTGCAGGATCCCCTCGGTGCAGCACACCGCCGCGTTGCGCGGGTTGCGGCCGGTGGCGAACGCATTGGGCGCGGCGGTCGGTGACACGTACAGCCGGGGCATGGGCTGGCGGGCGGCGGTGGAGAGCTCGCGGACGATGCGGTACATCGCCGGCTGCTCGAGCTCGCTGACCGGGCGGGCGTGCATCGCCTTGATCGCGATCTTGTCGGAGTTCCAGTACGAGTAAGCCGTCATCACGACCCCGAAGAACGCGAACAGCCAGATGTAGCGCCCGCTGCCCACCAACGCGCCGATGCCGAGCAGGACCGCCCACAGCACGCCGAACAGCGCCGCTGTCTTCAGGCCGTTGAAATGTTGGTGCCCCATCGGGATGAACCTCCTAGTCGTACCTCGGACAACGCCTGATCGGGCCCTGTGGTTCCCCTACCCTGAGCGCGCCCCACCCCATCTTCGAGGAGCTTCCCTGTGCGTACGAGCCGCGTCCTTGCCCTGGCAGCCCTGAGCGCCCTGGCGCTCGCGGCCTGTGCCCCCGCCGACGAGGGCCCCGCGGAGGCCGCCGACGGCGCGCTCGCGACGGTCACTGCCGGGAAGCTCACCATCGGCACGTCCGACCCCGGCTATGGGCCGTGGATCATCGACAACGACCCGTCGAACGGCGAGGGCTTCGAGTCGGC
>JAEWEI010000442.1 GCA_023389545.1 Actinomycetes bacterium
GTGCGAGGCGGGCCGCCGAGGTGGCCGCGATGCTCTCCACCGACGTCCGCGCGCCCGGCGGCGACCTGGTGGCCGCCCTGAGAGGGCTGCGCCGCGGCGGCCCGGAGGCACGGCTCTGGAGGGAGGAGGCCCGTCGTCTCGAGCGCGCGCTCCCCGCCCAGGGCGCCGATGCGGCCCAGCCGATGACCGACGACGCCGCCGTGGGGCTCGTGGTGGCGCTGGCGCACCCGGACCGGATCGCGCGGCTGCGGCCTGGGGGGTCCGCCTACCTCATGGCGTCCGGGGCGGGGGCCACGCTTCCTGCCGGGCACTCGCCGCTGCACGGCATCGAGTGGCTCGCGGTGGCCGACGCGGACCGCGCCGCCGGGCGCAGTGACGCGACGATCCGCTCGGCCGCGCCGATCGACGAGGACCTCGCGCTGGCCTGCGCTCGGGCGCTGTGGCGGGAGGAGGAGACGGTGGCCTGGTCGGACGGCCAGGTCGTCGCACGGCGGGCCACGCGACTCGGCGCCATCGAGCTGCGCTCCACCCGTGTGGCCGACCCGCCTGCCGAGCTGGTGGTGGCGGCCGTGCGGGAGGGTCTCGACCGGGAGGGGCTCGCGGTGCTGCCGTGGGGCCAGGGGGCGGTGGAGCTGCGGCAGCGCCTCGCATTCCTCCACGCGGCGCTCGGCGAGCCCTGGCCGGACGTGGGCGACGTGGCGCTGCTGGACGGCCTGGACAGGTGGCTGGGCCCGGACCTGGCCCGGGTGCGAGGCGCGCGCGACCTGCAGCGGATCGACGTGCGGGGCGCGTTGCGCCGCCTGCTGCCCTGGCCGCAGGCGTCACGCCTCGACGAGCTCGCGCCCGAACGGCTGCGGGCGCCCAGCGGGTCCCACGTCCGGCTCGACTACACCGGCGACCAGCCCGTGCTCGCCGTCCGCCTGCAGGAGGCGTTCGGATGGCGCCACACCCCGCGCATCGCCGACGGCCGGGCGCCCGTGCTGCTGCACCTGCTGTCACCGGCGGGCCGCCCGGCGGCCGTCACCGCGGACCTCGAGTCCTTCTGGGCGACGGGGTACCCCCAGGTGCGCGCCGAGTTGCGCGGGCGCTACCCCAAGCACGCGTGGCCGCTCGACCCGTGGACGGCGGAGCCGACGCGCGGGGTGCGCCGCGCCACGTGACCCGCCGGCCGGCCAGGCGAACGCCAGGCAGCGTCAGCGAGTGTCAGGCGTGGCGCAGGACGCTCACCGCGAAGTCGGCGTCCTCGTGCCACGCGCCGAGCTGCCAGGTGGCGAACCGGTGCTCGACCCGCAGGCCCGCCACGGCCACCGCGGTGTCGAACAGCGGCAGCGGCAGCCTGCCGACCTGGTACCCGACGACCACGAACCCCTCGGGGCCGACGGCGGCGCCCACGCGCCGCAGCGCCTCGGACTCGGTGCCGCGCACGAGGAAGGGCATCACGTTCCCGGCCAGCACCGCCGCGTCGAACTGCTCGGCCTCGCCCATCGAGGCCAGGTCGAGCGCGGTGAGGTCCCCGACGAGCCAGCGCGGGCCGGGATGGTCCTGCTCTGCGGCCGCGATGAGGATCGGGTCCACGTCGACGCCGACGACTCGGTGGCCGCGCGCGTGCAGCTCCGCGCCCACCCGGCCCGGCCCGCACCCGGCGTCGAGGATGCGCGCGCCGCGCCCCACCATCGCGTCGACCAGCCGGGCCTCGCCCGCGAGGTCCTGGCCCGCGGCGGCCATGGCGCGGAACCGCTCGATGTACCAGTGGGAGTGCTCAGGTCGAGTGAGTCCGGGCCAGCCGGCGCCGTCAGATGTGGACATCCCCGTAGTCTCTGCCGATCGCACGGCCCGAACCACTCTCGACACCCCGCGCGCAGTCGAACGGAGGAACATCACAGTCCCACTCGGCGAGTCGGACGCAGTCCCGCCCCTCGTTCTTGGCGCGGTACATCGCCGCGTCGGCCGCGGCCAGCACCTCCGTCGGTCGCAGCCCGTGCCGGTGGGAGGCGACCCCGGCCGAGAAGGTCGTGTCCGAGGCCTCCGACCACTCCGCGCGCAGGGTGGACAGCAGCGTCAGCGCCTGGCCGGGCCGCGTGCGCGCCAGCACCAGCACGAACTCCTCCCCGCCGAACCGCGCCGCGTAGTCGCGGCCCCGCAGCAGCGCCGACAACGTGTGGCCGAACCGCTCCAGCACCACGTCGCCCGCCGCGTGGCCTAGCGTGTCGTTCACCAGCTTGAAGTGGTCGAGGTCGCAGATCACCACGCAGTCGCCGGGGCCGAGCCGTGTCAGCCGCTCGTCCAGGCCGCGGCGGTTGCCCAGCCGCGTCAGCGCGTCGGTCGTGGTCGCCGCGCGCAGCAGCTCGGTCGCGGCGCGATGCCGTGACGCGCTCGCCGCCAGGGTGAGGCTGATCGCCAGCCAGGCGGCGCAGTAGATGCCGACGCGCAGCCACGCCGCGGCGTTGAGGCTCGAGAGCGTCGCGATGTAGGCGACGGCCGCGAGCGGCAGGAGCGCCACGCCGACCCAGGCGTGATGGAAGAGCCCGGCGTACACGAAGCACACCGGGATGAGCCCGACGTAGGCGAGCGCCAGGCCGTCGGTCCCCAGCGCGATGGCCAGGAGCGCGCCGAGGCTCGCCACGGGGAACACGATGGTGGCCACGGAGGGGAGCCGCCGCCAGGGCGCCCACAGGCTCGCGGCGAGGAGCGCGCCCGCGACCAGGGCCGTCGAGGCCCACACCCCGGTGCGCCCGTCGGCCTGGAGCAGGGGCGCAGTCGTCGTGATGATCGCGATCTGGAACGCCAGCATCGTCCTGCCCACCACTGCGGCCTGGCCGCCCTTGCGGGTCCAAGCCGGCGTGTGGCGGATGAGCCAGCGCACCGCCGAGGAGTCGAGCGGGGTGGGGATGTTGGTGGGCGGGGTCGGGCTCACAACGCACCGATCGGCGGCTGCGGGCCCGGTCTGCGGGATTCACGACGAGACGTCGATCACGTCACCCGCACGGACGCGCGCAGGCCCCGCCCGCCGGCCTCACGTGCCCTCGCGGCTCCCCAGCCTGATCGGGATGAAGAACGCGAGCGCGCAGCTGAGGATCCCGGCCGCGAACACCCAGCCGTTCGAGCGCGAGAACCCGAGCGAGAACAGCCAGAACCCGAGCATCAACAGCACGAAGCAGAGCATGAACAACGCGGGGCGGGCCTCGGGGGGCGCGGGGCGCGGAGTGTCGTCGTCATCGGATGCCATGTCGCTCCCTCGGTGGTCGGCGCCGCGTCAGGCGGCCGGCGCTGCGTCTGTGGACGACACGCGCCTCGCGGGCTCCCGCCCCTCACGTCCCGGCGCCCCGCCGGACGCGCGCCGCGCCCTCATTCAGGATGCGGCGCCGCGCCCACGGGTGCGAGCCCGCGGCCGTCGGGCCCAGCGGCGCATGTCAGCATGGGGAGGTGCAGTGCCACGAACAGCTGCTGGAGCTGGCCAGCCCGGTGGACGCGCGCCTGACGCTGGCCCCGCTGGCGCGTGGCCGGTTCGACCCGACGTTCCAGGCCGCCGGCGATGGCGCCCTCTGGCGCACCACCCGCATGCCCTCCGGCCCGGCCACCTGCCGCATCGTGCAGGCCTCGCCCCGCCATGTGCGGATCAGCGCCTGGGGCCCGGGGGCCGAGGAGGCGCTCGCGGGCGCGCCTGCGCTGCTCGGCGCGCAGGACGACCTCAGCACCTTCGATCCGGGCGATGGGGTGGTCCGCTCGGCGCACCGTCGGCACACCGGCTTGCGGATGCTGCGCACGGGCCGGGTGCTGGAGTCGCTCGTCCCGGCGGTCCTGGAGCAGCGGGTCATCGTGAGGACGGCCCATGACGCGTGGCGCTGGCTGGTCCTGCGCCACGG
>JAEWEI010000444.1 GCA_023389545.1 Actinomycetes bacterium
GTCTTGCCGCCCACCGCCGCGTCGACCATGCCCAGCAGCGTCGTGGCGACGTGCACGACCTTGATCCCGCGCAGCCAGGTGGACGCCACGAATCCCGCGAGGTCGGTGGTGGCGCCGCCTCCGAGCGACACGATCGCGTCGGATCGCGTGAAGTCGGCCTGGCCGAGCACCTGCCAGCAGAACGCGGCCACCTGCGCCGTCTTCGCCGCCTCCGCGTCAGGCACCTCCGCGAGGATCGCCTCGTAGCCGCTGCCCAGCAGGTCCTCGCGCATCGCCTCGGCGGACGTGGCGAGCGCCGTCGGGTGGATCACCAGGACGCGCTTGACGCCCCCGCCCAACAACCGGGGCAACTCGCCGAGCAGATGCCGGCCGATCACGACGTCGTAAGGCTGCTCGCCCTCGACCTTGACGACGCGCATGCCCTGCTCGCTGCTCACGAACCGCTCCCCTCGTCCTGCGACGCGCTGCCCGGCTGCTGCCGGACGGCCTCGTCGATCTCCGCGGCGACCTGCGCCGGAACCCGCGCGTCAGTCGACACCCGCACCGTCGACACCCGCTCGTAGACGGGCCGACGGGCCTCCATCAGCGCCTGCCACTGCGCGCGCGGATTGCCCAGCAGCAGCGGCCGCGCGGTGTTGAAGCCGACCCGGGGGGCCGCGTGCGAGAGGCTCACGTCGAGGAACACGACGACGCCGCCGCCCGCCGCGTAGCCCGCCAACGCCTCTTGGGTGGCCTCGTCGAGCACCGCGCCGCCACCCAGGGCCAGGACGCCGTCATGCTCGCCGAGGGCCCGCAGCACCGCGTCGCGCTCGAGAGCGCGGAAATGCGGCTCGCCGTCCTCGACGAAGATCTCCCCGATGGACTTGCCCGCCACCACCTCGACGTCGGCGTCCGTGTCCCGCGCGGGGACGCCCCACCGCGAGGCGAGCTGGGCCGCGACCGTCGACTTGCCCGATCCGGGCGGCCCGACCAACACCACCACCGGCGCGGGCATCAGCGCTGCAGCTCGGGGATCGCCGCCAGGTAGCCCTCGAGGTTCCGGCGCACCTCGCCCACCGAGTCGCCGCCCGTCTTCTCGAGCAACGCGTCAGCCAGCACCAGGGCGACCATCGCCTCCGCCACGACAGCGGCAGGCGGCACAGCGCACACATCCGAGCGCTGGTGCTGCGCCTTCGCCGGGTCGCCCGACGCGGTGTCGACGGTGTCGAGCGCGCGCGGCACCGTCGAGATGGGCTTCATCGCGGCCCGCACCCGCAGGATCTCGCCGTTGGTCATGCCGCCCTCGATGCCGCCCGCGCGGTTCGAGCGCCGGACGATCTGCCCGGAGGCATCCCGCTCCATCTCGTCATGCGCCTGGGAGCCGCGGCGCGTGGCCGTGCGGAAGCCGTCCCCGACCTCGACGCCCTTGATCGCCTGGATGCCCATCAGGGCGCCCGCGAGCCGCGCGTCCAGGCGCCGGTCGCCGTGCACGTAGGAGCCGAGGCCCGACGGCACACCGTAGGCGAGCACCTCGACCACGCCGCCCAAGGTGTCGCCATCCTTGTGGCACTCGTCGATCTCCGCGACCATCGCCGCCGAGGTCGCCGCGTCGAAGCAGCGCACCGGGTCTGCGTCGAGCGCCGCCACATCGTCAGGGGTCGGCAGATCGGCGCCGTCCGGAGCCGCGACGGGCCCGATGCCCACGACGTGCGAGACGAGCCGGATGCCCGCCGCCTGCTCCAAGAACTTCGCGGCCAACGTGCCCAGCGCCACGCGGGTGGCGGTCTCACGGGCCGACGCGCGCTCGAGCACCGGGCGGGCGTCGTCGAACGCGTACTTGCGCATGCCCACCAGGTCCGCATGGCCCGGGCGCGGCCGCGTCAGCGGGGCGTTGCGCGCCCGGTTCAGCAGCTCGGGGTCGTCCACCGGGTCGGACGACATCACGTCGACCCACTTGGGCCACTCGGTGTTGCCGATCTCCACGGTGATCGGGCCGCCCTGCGTGAGCCCCAGCCGCACACCCGCGAGGACACGCACCTCGTCCTGCTCGAACTTCATCCGGGCGCCGCGGCCATAACCGAGCCGGCGGCGTGCGAGAGCGGCCTGGATGTCCGCGCTCTGCACCTCGACACCAGCCGGCAGGCCTTCGAGGATGCCGACGAGGGCCTGGCCATGCGACTCACCTGAGGTCAACCAACGGAGCATGAGGGCATCTTTCCACGCGGTCGGCACAGGCCGATCGGAGGTCCGCTCGATGGACGCGCCGCCAGGTCAGCCCGCAGCCTGCCCACCCGGGGGCAGGAACGGGTTACGACCGGGCGGGGCGACGGGAAGCGGGCTCGGCGCCACGGCCTCCTGCTTGACGGGCGCGTTCGTGACCACGTAGGCGAAGCCTGAGGCGACCAGCTCGACGTCTCCCTGCACGGTCTCGGGGCGGCCACCCTCGGCGGCACGCGCCTCGAGCGCGGTCGACGAGATCTGGGCCACTCTGATGTACCGCTCGACACCGGTCTGAATCTGGGCGAGGAACGCCGTCGTCGCCTCATACGAGCCGATGACGTCGATGGCCAACGGGATGCCATACAGCCCGTCGATCGCCGGGACCTCCGGTGTGGCAGTCGCGTCCGGAGCCGGCTCAGACCCCTCGGTGGCCTCCCCTTCGCCGTCGGCCTCCGCTGGCGCCGCTGGCTCGTCGCTCGGCACAGCCACCAACGTCACCGACGCGCCCGCGCCCGGCGTCACGGAGATCAACGTCACCCCGGTGGACACCGCCACCGCGTCGATCTGCCGCAGCAAGCTGGCGATCTCCGCGTCGGCGGGGATCGCGAGGCGCGCCTCTGCCAGCGCTGCGCGGAACTCGGCGATGCTCTCGTGCTGCCGCTTGAGGGCGGCGATCTCGACCTCGAGCACGGCGTTGGACTGCGCCGCCGACTCCGTCTGCGAGCGGATCTCCTCGGCTGACGAGCGTTGCGGGGAGATCAGCAGGAACCAGCCACCGGCGGCCAGGAGGACGCTGGTGAGCACAGTGCCCGCCACCCAAGTCTTGAGCGAGCTCATGATCAACCCTCCCCTTCGATGAACCGGCCCGCGAAGCTGTCCTGCGACAGGTGCACCCGCACCGTCCACTCGTAGAGCACCACGTCGTCGACGGCTGTCTTCTGGGTGACCGTCAGCGTCGGGTCGGCGAACCCAGGAATGGTCGAGAGCCCCTCGAGCCACGCGATGGTGTCCGGCGTGGTCGTCGAGTAGCCGGTGAACGTCACGCGGCCGAAGTGCGGCGACACGAGTGGGTCGTCAGTGGGCTCCCCGTTCGACACCTCGACGGCGATGGTCGCCACCGAGGCGTCGGCCGGCAGGACGGCGGTGACCGCACCCAGGTAGTCGGCCCACAGGACCTCGGTGGTGGACACGGCCAGCTGCGCCGCCGCGACCCGGGCGAGCTCGGTGACCACCGGCGTCACCTCGGCGTACAGCGCCTTCTCGGCGAGCAGGTCGTTGGTGCGCTCCTGCTGGGCGGCGAGCTCGCGCTCGGCCATGACGACGCCGACGGCGCTCAACACATAGCCACCCGCGACGAGCAGGCACGTCGCGGCGACGCCCACACCCATCCACAGCTTCGCGCGGCGCAGTTGGCGTCCGGCGCGCACCTCGGGTGGGAGCAGGTTGACCTGTGGCAGCGGCGGCCCGCCGAACGCGGCGCCACGTGAGGGCGACGGGCGGGAGACAGTAC
>JAEWEI010000322.1 GCA_023389545.1 Actinomycetes bacterium
GGGCGCGGGTACGCCGAGCACGAGTTCGTCGTGCGGTGCGCGGGGGAGCACCAGGCCGACGGGTACCGGCTGCCCGCCCGGTTCACCGCCGGGTGGACCGTCGAGGGGGCGGTCGTGCCGTTCTTCGAGGCGGAGGTGGACGCGGCGACGTTCCGGTGACGCGCGGGCGGGCGTGGCGAGGGCAGGACCGCGCGGCTAGCCAGGGGAGGGATGGCTCGGCTCTCCTGGGACTACCTGTGGATGCTGCGCGACCACGCCGTGGCGCTATCGGGGCGAAAATGCATGGCGCGGGTGCGCGGGCCACGTCGAGGGGTGCCTCCCCTCAGAGGACGTACTGACCGATCTGGCTGGCGATGCGGTTGGCGTCGAGCTCGTACCAGTGCCCCCCGGGCTGAGCCGTGAGCACCATGTTGTCCAGGAGGGATCGCACGGCGTCCTCGGAGGACCCGTCGTGGAACCGGCGGACGCGCAGGACGACCGCGATCGGCTCGCTCGGCATCGCGGCGATGGTCTGCAACCGGTCCAGAGTCATCGCGCGCTCGGTGGTGTCGTCGGGTCCGAAGTGCTGCGGTGTGGGGGTCTCCACGGTGGCCTCAGGTGCGATGGTCGCGATCATCTCCGCGCGGGACACCGCGCGGGAGAGACGGTGGATCTCGTCAGTGAGCTCGCCGATCGTGCCGTCATGTGGGTCAAGCATGCTCACTGCGAAGTTCAGTACGGCGGCTGCGTCGGCGACCGCCTCGAGTGCGTCCTTCGGGCTCTTCATGGTGCTCGCTTCAGTTTCCCTCCCGAGTCGCGGCCCACCGGTGGCGTGGCCTTCTCCTGCACGGCGACGCGCCGTGAAGTCAGCGGTGGCTCCATCAGCCGAGGCGTCTCGTGCAGCCGGCGCCGTGCGGCGTCGTCACCCATGCCACCGACGAGCGAGTTTGTGACGCCGGGGTGTCACGCGGAGCCGGGGTGGAGTGCAGTGTGAGGCGTGGCTGACCAGTTCCCGCGGCCAGCCCGGCCCAGGGTGGTCGCCGGTTCGACGCGAGTGGCTCGGGCGGAACGCGCAGTGGCGACGAGTCAGACGGGCGGGAAGTCGAGGGGTAGGGCACGGCTGTCGTGCCATCGCCCCGCGCCGGCCACCGCAGCGATCCTCGGTCTGCTGTCCCGACATCCCCGCAGACGAATGGGCGCTACCCAGACCTGAGGAAAGCGTGCCGACCGGTCTCGCGCCGACCGCGGTCGGCGCAGCTGTGAGAGCCCACGATTTCAACGCAGGATCGCTCTTCAGGTGGGCCCCGTGGGGATCGAACCCACAACCCGCGGATTAAAAGAGCGCTACGCCCTTCCTGTGCCTTCCCGTCTGTGCAGTTCAAGGCGGCTCCTGTCCCCGTAACCTCCCGCGCGTTCTCGCCGGTTCCCGACGGCTTGGGGGACAGGCTGGGGGACTGGTGCGCGCGCAGGAAGTGGCACCCCTTAACTGGTTACAGGTCGCCAGCGGAACGGGTGCCACGTAGGCACGCCCTTCGTCGTTCAGGTGAACACGGCGGCCTAAGTGGCCAGAGTGCACCCGAACGGCCTCGCCGCCCGCTAGCCTCCCGGCAGAACCACAGCCGAAGGGGGCATAGATGTACGGCACGCGCGTGTTCAGCTTGAACGCCGTGAAGGGGCCCGGGAGCGGGCGCAGCAGGTTGCTAGACCTGGCCGACCCGATGGGCGACGGTTCGACGTGCGCGGATCGCGTGCAGGCCTCCATCGGTCACCTGGCTCAACTCGGAGCGCTGGCGAAGGTGCCCAGCCTCCAGTACCCGGCGCTCTACGACCCCGCCTTCGAGGGCATGCGGGACGATCCGCAGACGACCTTCCTTACCCCGGGTTCCGTGAACCCCGATGGCCCGACTGTCGAGTCGTGGGACTTCCGTCAGGTAGACCCGAACCACCTCTTCCTCAAGGTGGAGTTCGGGATCGTCGGCAGATACGACAACGCGAGGCGTCACACGTCGACACGCGACATCAGCCAGGATGCCGCTACCGAGGTGTTCCGGGCCCTGATGCTGTTCCCGGAGAACGGGACAGAAGCCCGTCTCGCCGTTGAGACCTCGGGTCGGGCATGCCCCGTGCTGCCCATCGCGGCGTTCACCAACTGGTCAGAGGCCACGCGGAACAGCAAGGACTGGATGCGGCTCCGGTTCAACCAGTTGGGCGACCTCTCCGCGCTCCGGCGGCTGGCCCAGCAAGCGGAGAAGGTCGAGGTCGAACTCACCCGCAAGCGCGTAGGCGTCGCAGGAGGCAACATCGCCAAGGATGCGCGCTTGACCGTTACGGTTCAGGACCGGCAGCGCGCCGTGGGCGAGATGATGGGCATGCTCCGCCCTGGAGGGGAGCCAGACCCCGGTACCTACGTGTCACAGCTGGAGTCGGTCGCCGGGCTCGACTCGGAGGCACTGGAGGCGGCGGACCTGGAGTTCAACGAAGCCGCGTTCATCGTCACTGACAGCGACGGCAAGAGGAAGAAGTTCGATCCTGCGCTGATCAAGGCCAAGTTCACGTACGAGGGTTCCCAGGTACGCCCGTCGGATGACGTGTGGGTGACGCGTGTTAGGAACATCATGCGAGACGGCATGCTCGCCGACACCGACATAGACTTCTAGCCCTTTGGGCACCGCCGACTGAGGAGGGACGTAGTGGAGCGCTCAACGGGCCTGCGCAGCATGATCGACGCCCACGTCAACGGCCTGCGGCGTCTCAACGAGAGCAGCGTGAAGCCGCAGAAGCCGTCATGGGTGCCGGTTGGTCTGCTCTACGTGCCTCCCCTCGCCATGGCCGCACTGACCGCAGTGTTCGAGTGGAATCTCCGGCCGATCGCCGACGCCCTCCTGGGCGGCTTCGCTCTGATGGCAGGCGTCCTCATCGCGGTGTTCACACAACTAGCGTCTTGGCGGGACCGGCTCCAGGACCGCGCTGAGGAACGATGGCTCTCCGAAGCCCCCGCGCGGCGAGCGATCGACTCAGCGTCCGTCCACGCGTTGGTCGGCGTACTTGGCTCCGCCGGATCGGTCCTGTTCGCCGTGCTCCTGCAAGCGAAGGTGCCCGGCCTTGTCGTGTGGGGAGCCGCCCTCGCCGCCGCCGCTATTTGGGTTCTCGGGTTGCTGTTCCTGATCGTCCGCTCGATCTACGTCGGCTTCGAGTCGACCGCGAGCAACACCGTGCGCAGGAACGACGCTCGGATCATGAACGGTTCTGCGATCAGTTCCAGCGCCGGGTCTAGCTCAGCACCGGATCGCTCCCGACCCTGAACTTGGTCGCGCTGCGCACAGACGGCAGGCGCGACGTTGCGCCCCTCACGCCGTCCGTCTCGATGCGTGCGCTCGGCACCCGAGCAGATCACGAGCCGACAGCCACTGCTCTGCCTCAGACGTGAACCACCACCCCGGGTTCACATCTCCGGCGCACGCCGCCTCCGCCTGCCACCCCGTGCCCTCACCGCCACCTCAGCCCCTAAACCTCATCGACCCCACGAACACCCCCCACTGAGGGGCTGGCGTTCCCCCACCCCGCCCCCGAACACCCCCACCTGCCAAACCAGGGGGCTCCCACCAGGGCCGATGCGCCCAGGTGAGGGGGAAC
>JAEWEI010000077.1 GCA_023389545.1 Actinomycetes bacterium
GTCGGGTCCCGATGCGGGTGAGCCCGGACATCGGCCCCCACCACAGCAGGATCAGCCCGAGCAGGAACGTCCCGCCGATGATCGCGGACGCCACGAGCCCGTCAGGCGCCTGGCCGGGCGCCGTGTCGCCCGGCGTCCACCGGCCGCTGCCGATGAGCCACCACACAGCCCCCAGCACGATCACCACAGCGCTGGCGGCGACGACCACCGACGGCAACAGTCCCACGATGGCGCGCAGCAGGTGCCAGGGGCTGCTGACCACTGCCACCAGCGCGTCGCTGCCGCGCACTCCCTTGCGCTCGCGGCGCCTGTGCATCGCCTCGACGGTGGACCCGAACGTCCTGGCCAGCACCAGCGCCACCGCGAGCGCGATGAGCGTCACCCCGGGGTACGTCGCGGCGCCGGCCACGGCCAGCAGCCCGAGCGCGCCCACGGTGCCCCAGCGGCGGCGGGCCGGCGGGCGCGTGTACCCGTCCTCGCCCTGGTACTCGCCCTCGTCCGAGTAGCCGCCCTCGCCGTCATCCGCCCAGTGACCGTCGTCGTGGCCGTCGTCCCAGCCGCCCCCGCCGTCCGCGCGGTGCTCGTCATGCCCATAGTCGTCGTGCGCCGGCTCGTGCCGCGGGGGCGCCCCGAACACCGCGGTGTCGGCGGGCTGATCGGCGCGCGGGTAGGCGGACTCTCGGCGGACCCCGCGCTGCACCGGGTACACCTGGGTGCCTCCGGCGGCGGCGCCCGCGTCCCACACCGCGGTGCTGTCGGCATCCCGAGCGGGCAGCCGCTGCGTCGCGGGGTCCGCGTCGAGCCGCTGCGTGGCCTGCCCTGAGGAGAACAGCTCGGTGTCATCCGCGTCGCCGGCGTGCAGCACCACCGTCTCGGCCCCCGACTCGGGGATGTGGGGCGCGTCGCCCGTCTCGGCGGCCTCGTGCAGTACGTCGACGAGTTCGGCGGGCGGCAGCCGGTCGGCGGCCTCGCCCGCGAGCGCGCCCGCCAACGCCGCTGCGGTGCGAGGACCGAGCCCCTCGAGGTCCGCCTCCCCGGAGCGTGCCCGGGCGATGACGGCGGCCAGGGGGCGCAGCCCGAACGGCGGGCGGCCCGTCGCGGCGAAGGCGAGCACAGCGGCCCAACCCCACCAGTCCGTCTCGGGGGTGGGCTCGGCGTCGTCGAGCAGCTCGGGGGCCAGGTAGCCGGGGGTGCCGATCACCAGGCCGGTGGATGTGATGCGGGGATCGTCGGCGGCCTGCGCGATCCCGAAGTCGATGAGCACCGGGCCTGCGCCGGTGACCAACACGTTGCTGGGCTTGAGGTCGCGGTGGACGACACCGGCGTGGTGCACGGCTTCGAGCGCGCCGTGCAGCCCGTCGGCGAACTCCGCGAGCGCATGCGGGTCGAGCGGGCCGTTGTCGCGGACGTGGTCCTCGAGGTTCCGGCCCGCGACGAGCTCGGTGACGATGAACGCCTCGGTGGAGTCGGCCTCGGCGTCGAGCACCGCGGCGACGGCCGGATGGCGCAGCCGTTGCAGGGCCACGACCTCGCGCCGCAGCCGGTCGCGGGCCGCGGGGTCCGCGCCGACGTGCGGGTGCAGCAACTTGAGGGCCACGGCATTGCCCGCGCCGTCGAGCGCCCGGTACACCGTGCCCATGCCACCGGAGCCGAGGGGGGCCACCACCGTGTAGCCGCCCACCTCGGACCCCGGCTCCAGTCCGATGCGCTCCATGCGTCGACGGTATCCGTGCGGAGGCGCAGTCGCTCGCAGCCGCACGGGGGCGCCTGCCGAGCGAGCCGATCCAGGTCACGCTAGGGTCGAGAGAACCCCAAGAAGGAGTGTGCGTCGGTGGGATCTGCCGGTTATGACCTGGTCGTCGTCGCGAATCGCCTTCCGGTCGATGTGACGGTCGGCCCGGAGGGCGATGTGTCCTGGGATCGCTCCCCTGGCGGGCTGGTGACGGCGATGGAACCCGTGATGGTCGAGGCCGACGGAGCGTGGGTCGGCTGGAGCGGCGCCCCGGACCTCGAGCTCGAGCCGTTCGACACAGACGGCATGCGCCTGGTCCCCGTGCCGCTGTCGGAGTCGGAGATCGCCGACTACTACGAAGGCTTCTCCAACGACAGCCTGTGGCCGCTGTACCACGACGTGATCGAGCCGCCCACGTTCCACCGGCAGTGGTGGGAGGTGTACCGCAAGGTGAACCAGCGGTTCGCCGAGGCCGCGGCCGAGCAGGTGGCTCCCGGCGGCACCGTGTGGGTGCACGACTACCAGCTCCAGCTCGTCCCGCGCATGCTCCGCGAGTTGCGCCCGGACGTCCGCATCGGCTTCTTCAACCACATCCCCTTCCCACCCCTCGAGCTGTTCGCGCAGCTGCCCTGGCGCACCGCAGTGGTCGAGGGCCTGCTCGGCGCAGACCTCATCGGCTTCCAGCGCGCGGGTGACGCGCAGAACTTCGTCCGGGTGGTGCGCCGCCTCACCGACCTCACCACGCGTGGCCAGATGATCACCGTGCCCGCGGAAGGCGACCGCCCCGAACGCCACGTCCGGGCCATGGCGTTCCCCATCTCGATCGACTCCAAGAAGTTCGACGCACTGGCCCGCACCCCCGAGGTGCAGGCTCGCGCGAAGGAGATACGAGCCGAGCTGGGCGACCCGGAGGTGCTGCTGCTCGGGGTGGACCGACTCGACTACACCAAGGGCATCCGGCACCGGATCAAGGCGTTCGGCGAGCTCTTGGAGGACGGCCGGCTCAGCGTCCCCGAGACCGTGCTGGTGCAGGTCGCGAGCCCCAGCCGCGAGAACGTCGGCGCCTACCAGCAGCTCCGGGAGCACGTCGAGCTGCTGGTGGGGCGCATCAATGGCGACCTCGGCGAGCTGGGCAGCCCGGCGGTGCACTACCTGCACCACTCCTACCCGATGGAGGAGATGGCCGCGCTGTACCTCGCGGCGGACGTCATGCTCGTCACCGCGCTGCGGGACGGGATGAACCTCGTCGCCAAGGAGTACATCGCCGCCCGCTCCGACGATCGTGGCGCCCTGGTGCTCAGCGAGTTCACCGGCGCGGCCGATCAGCTCACGAGCGCCATCCTGGTCAACCCGCACGACATCGCGGGCCTGAAGAACGCGATCGTCTACGCCGCCAACATCGACCCGCGGGAGGCGCGCAAGCGCATGCGCCGGCTGCGCCGCAACGTGCTGGAGAACGACGTCGCCGCCTGGTCGAGCTCGTTCCTGTCGGCCCTCGCCGCCGTCCCGGACCCGCTGGGCGGCGCCCGAGAGACGCCGGAGACGCCGACGCAGGAGAACCATGCCTGAGCCTCACGACCCCGGCGTCGCGCTGGCCGACCTCGCAGCGGACGGGGCCCGGCGGCCCGTGCTGCTCGCCCTCGACTTCGACGGCACCCTGGCGCCGTTGCAAGACGACCCGACGGCCTCGCGCATCCTTCCCGACGGGGTTGGCGTGCTCGCCGACCTCGCGGCGACCGACGGCATCGTCCTCGCGCTCGTCTCGGGCCGCGCCATGGCGGACCTGCACGCCCTCGCGGAGGTCCCCGTCGGCACGCTGCTCGTCGGCAGCCACGGCGCCGAGCGCGCCCGCGTGACCGCGCACGGGCTGGACCGCGACGTCGTGCGCCTCACCGACGAGCAGGCCGACCAGTTGGCGGCACTGGGCGCCGAGGCCGCCGCCGTGGCCCGCGGCCGCGAGGGCGTCTGGGTGGAGACGAAGCCGACTGCCGTGGTGGTCCACACCCGGCTGGCCGACCCGGAGGTCGCGCAGGCCGCCGAGCAGGAGTCCCTCGCCCTCGGCGAGCGTCTGGGCACGGGGGTCATCCACGGCAAGGCAGTCGTCGAGCTCACCGTGCTGCACGCCAGCAAGGGCGAGGCCCTGACCGCGCTGCGCGAGGAGATCGGGGCGCCCGTCGTCATCTACGCGGGCGACGACGTGACAGACGAGCGGGCCTTCGCCGCGCTGGGGCCGGACGACGTGACCATCAAGGTGGGGCCCGGCGACACAGGCGCGCAGTACCGGATCGACACCCCCGAGGGCGTCGTGGCGGCTCTCGCACGGTTCCGCGACGAGCTGAGGCCGCCCGCCCACTGAGCGGCGGCTGAGGCTCGGCGCGAATCCGCT
>JAEWEI010000169.1 GCA_023389545.1 Actinomycetes bacterium
TCGCGGTGGGGACAGGTTAGGACGTTCGGCGAGGGCGGCTGCGACGACCTGATTCGATGGGCCCGTGATCCACGTCGTCGGCTTCCCCTTCAGACCACGCCTCGCCTGCGCGGGCGCATCGAGCAGCCTGACGGGGCGCCGCTCGTGAGCGCCCCCGGCGCCGGACCGCACGACGGACACGCAGGCGCCGACGCAGGCGCGCTGCTGCTCGCCGGGGCGCGGCTCATCGGCCGGGACGAGCCCGTGGACGTGCTGCTGCGCGACGGGCGGATCTCCGCGCTCGGGCCGGCGGGCTCGCTGCACGGCTCTCCGGCCGAGCGCGTGGACCTCGACGGGCGCACGCTCATGCCCGGCCTGTGGGACGCGCACACCCACCTCACCCAGTGGGCGTTGGCCCGCGAGCGCCTCGACGTCTCGGCCGCGACGTCGGCCGCGCACGCCGTGCGGCTGGTCGTCGAGCGCCTCGCTGACCGGCCTCCCCGTCCCGGCACGGCCCTGATCGGCTACGGGTTCCGCGACGGCCTGTGGCCCGACACCCCTGCTGCTGCGCTGCTCGACGCTGTGGCCGGGTCGACGCCCGTCATCCTCGTCTCCGGGGACCTGCATTGCGCCTGGCTGTCCACCGCAGGCCTGGCCTACCTGGGTGTGGGCGGGCACCCCACGGGCGTGCTTCGCGAGGACGAGTGGCTGCCCGTCATGGGCGAGGTCGACCGCGTGCCGGACGGCCTCGCCGACGCGCTCGTCGCCGAGGCCGTGCAGCATGCCGCCACCCTCGGCGTGGTGGGCGTCGTCGACCTGGAGATCGCCGACAACGTGGACGTGTGGCGCCGCCGGTCCGCTGGGGCCGCACCCGCCGCACGGATCCGCGCCGGCGTGTGGGAGGCGTACCTGGACCACGTGCTGCGCGAGGGTTTGCAGACCGGCGACCCACTCACCGCCGACGGGCTCGTCACGCAGGGGCCGTTCAAGGTCGTGACCGACGGCTCCCTGAACACCCGCACCGCGTACTGCCACGACCCGTATCCCGGCGCCTCGGGCGCGCAGGCCCACGGCATCCTCGCGGTGCCCCCGGAGCGGCTTGTCCCGCTGCTCGAACAGGCCAACCGTCACGGCCTGCGCGTCGCCGTCCACGCCATCGGCGACGCCGCCAACACGCTCGCGCTCGACGCGTTCGCCGCCACGGGCGCACGTGGCGCCGTCGAGCATGCTCAGCTGCTCAGCGCCGCGGACGTGCGGCGCTTCGCAGAGCTCGACATCGTCGCCAGCGTGCAGCCCGAGCACGCGATGGACGACAGGGACGTCGCCGACAGGCACTGGGCGGGCCGCACCGGCCGGGCGTTCGCGTTCGGCGACCTGCACCGGGCGGGGGTGCGGCTGGCCCTCGGGTCGGACGCGCCCGTGGCGCCACTGGACCCGTGGACAGCCATCGACGCCGCCGTGCGACGGTCCCGCGACGAGCGCGAGCCGTGGCACCCCGAGCAGGCCATCGACCTCGACGCGGCGCTCGCCTCATCCGTGGACGAGCAGCCGCTGGGGCTGGCCGTCGGCGCACCGGCTGACCTCGCGGTGCTGGACGAGGACCCGCACCACCGGCTCGCCCGGGCGGGAACGGTGCGCGGGCTGCCGGTCGCGGGCACTCTCGTCGCCGGGCGGTGGACGCACCTGGCGCTCTGAGTGATCGATGGGGCGTGAGCGCTCCGTGGGGCGTGAGCGCCCGATGGGGCGTGCCGCGCGCGGAACCGCGCAGACGGGCCGAACCGGGCAACGCCGTGCCAGAGTGGAGTGCGACCCGCTGCCCGGAGCCGACGAGGCCGCCCGGAGCCGACGAGGACGAGGAGCACGATGGACGAGCTGCTGCTGACCAGGGCGCGGATCGCCAGCACGTCCCCCGACGGCGCCCAGGTCACCCGGCCCCACGGCGAGCCGGTCGACCTGCATGTGCGGGACGGCCGGATCGCCGCGATCGGGCCCGGGCTCGAGGCCACGGTGCGGCCCGCCGTCGAGCGGGTCGACGTGGGCGGCCGTGTGGTGCTGCCGGGCCTGTGGGACGCGCACGTCCACCTCGCCGAGTGGGCGCTCGCGCTGCACTCCGACGACACCGCCGCTGACGCCGCCGGCCCCGGAGTCTCGACCGAGGCCCTCGACGCGCTGATCGCGGAGGCGGCACAGGCGGCTGCGGCGCGCGGGATCGTCGGCGTCGTCGACTTCGACATCGCCGACAACCTGGCCGCGTGGCGTCGGCGCGTGGCAGCCGGGCACCGGTCGCTGCGCGTCGAGGTCGCCGTGTGGCCCGGCCACCTGGACCGTGTCATCGCCGAGGAGCTGCACAGCGGCGACGTCCTGGTCGGGACAGGCGGCCTGCTCACCATGGGCTCGCTCAAGATCATCGCCGACGGCACCCTCCGCACCCGCACCGCCTACTGCTTCGACCCGTACCCCGGGCTGGACGGCGAGAACGCCCGCGGTGTGCTGTCCGTCGCGCCGGGCGAGCTGTGGCTGCTCATGGCCCACGCGCACCGCAAAGGCCTGCGCTGCGCGATCCACGCCGTCGGCGACGCGGCGAACGCCGTCGCCCTCGACGCGTTCGAGGCCAGCGGCGCCCGCGGCAGCATCGAGCACGCGCAACTCGTCGACCCGGACGACATCCACCGGTTCGTGGACCTCGGCATCGTGGCCTCCGTGCAGCCCGAGCACGCGATGGAGGACAGGGACGTGGCCGACGAGGCCTGGGCCGGGCGCACCGACCGCGCCTACGCCTACGGGGCCCTCGCCGCCGCCGGGGTGCGCCTGGCGCTGGGATCCGACGCGCCCATCGCGCCGCTCGACCCGTGGGCCGCGGTCGCCGCGGCCGTCACGCGCGCCCGCGACGGCCGCGAGCCGTGGCATCCCGAGCAGCGGCTGGAGCTGGAGACCGCGCTCGGCGCGTCGGTGCGCTCGCGCGTGGCGCCCGGCGAGGTCGCCGACCTGGTGGTGCTCGACACCGACCCGTGGGTGGCCGCCGATCTGCGGGACATGACAGTGGCGGCCACCCTGCTGGGCGGGCAGTGGACCTGGCAGGCGTGGTGAGCCGGGACCCGGTCGCCGCGCCCGCCGACGCGCCCAAGCCTGTTGCCGTGCCCACCCGGCGGGCCGTGCCCGACGTGGCGGAGCCCGCCGCGGGCGAGCCGATGCGCGCCGTGGTCGTCACCGCGCACGGTGCGCCCGCCGAGGTGCGGATGACGCCCCGCCCCGCGTGCCCGCCGCACGGCGTCGTGGTGCGCGTCGCCGCCACCGGCGTGTGCCGCAGCGACTGGCATGCCTGGCAGGGCCACGACCCCGACGTCACGCTGCCGTTCACTCCCGGCCACGAGCTCGCCGGGACCGTCGTCGAGGCCGGGCCTGACGTGCGCGAGTGGACGCCCGGCGACGTGGTGACGGTGCCCTTCGTGTGCGCCTGCGGCGAGTGCGACGCGTGCCTGGCCGGCGAGCACCAGGTGTGCGAGCGGCAGACCCAGCCCGGGTTCACGCAGGACGGCTCGTTCGCGCAGTACGTCGCGCTGGACCACGCCGACGTCAACCTGGTCCGGCTGCCGCCCGGGCTCTCACCGGTCACTGCGGCGGCGCTCGGCTGCCGGTTCGCGACGGCCTACCGCGCGCTCACCGTGCACAGCCGGGTCCGGGCCGGGCAGTGGGTGGCCGTGCACGGCTGCGGCGGCGTGGGCCTGTCAGCCGTGCTGATCGCCGTGGCGGCGGGCGCCCGGGTGGTGGCCGTGGACGTCTCGCCGGAGGCGCGGGCGGCAGCGGCGCGGCTCGGCGCGGAGGTGACGATCGGGCCCGATGATGACGGAGCCGACGGCCCTGCCCATGCCGATGGCCCTGCCGATGCCCTCGCCGGCGCCGATGCTGACGCGCGGGCCGATGCCGTCGCCAAGGCGGTGCGGGCCGTCACCGGCGGCGGCGCCCACGTGTCCCTCGACGCCCTCGGCTCCGCCCCGACGGCACGGGCCTCCGTCATGGGCCTGCGCCGGCGCGGGCGGCACGTGCAGGTGGGCCTGCTGCTCGGCGGCGCCACACGGGTGCCGATGGACCGGGTCGTGGCGTGGGAGCTCGAGCTGTACGGCAGCCACGGCATGGCCGCCCACGAGTACGCGGCGATGCTCGCCCGGGTGGTCGCCGGCGAGCTCGACCTGGACAGGCTGGTGGGCGCGGTGATCGGGCTCGACGAGGTGCCCGCAGCGCTCGCGGCGATGAGCGGGCCGTCAGCCCAGCCGGGCATGACCGTCGCGGTGCCCTGAGGGTGGGACGGCGGTGCCCCGAGGTTCGCGGGGTAGCGTCGTCCGCCGTGACCGAACCGCGTGTGCTGGACGACCCGAGCCTGCTGAGCAACCCGACCCTCATCGTCGCCGCCGTCTGCTTCCAGGCCGTCGACGGCCGGATCCTCACCGTCCGCAAGCGCGGCACCTCGCATTTCATGCTGCCCGGCGGCAAGCTCGAGCCCGGCGAGGCGCCTGACCAGGCCGCGCGACGCGAGATTCACGAGGAACTCGGCATCCGCCTCGACCCGGAAGACCTCACGCTGCTCGGCACGTGGCGCACAGACGCCGCGAACGAGCCCGACACGGACCTGGTCGGCACCGTCTACGTCGCCCCGCTGCGCGGTGAGCCGGCCGCCGCCGCCGAGATCGCCGAGCTCCGCTGGGTGCGGGTCGTGGACGGTGTGGCGGAGGACGGCAGCCCCCTGGCGCCGCTGCTGCGCGAGCGCGTGGTCCCCGCCCTGGCAGAGCTCGCCTGAGGCCAGCGCCGCGACGACGCCGGGGGGGCGGCCGGGTCAGTGCCCGGGCGCCGTGACGCAGCCGCCGTCGGCGATCTGCCCGGTGGCGTCCATCTCGGCGCCTCCGTCGCTCGCCGAACCCACCAGGCACCCACCCGGCACGGAGACGATGACCGTCACAACGGTGAGGTCGTCGATGTGGCTCTCGTCCGCGGTGACCTGCTGCTCGTCGAATCCGGCATCCTCCAGCGAGCGCGTCACGGCGACGGCGCTGAGCTCGGCGGCGGGCACGCCAGCCAAGGCATCCTGCGCCGCTTGCCTGCGCGGTTCGAGGTCTCTCCGTTCGGCGTCCGAGAGCTCCCGGCGCTGCCGGTAGGCCTCGTTCTGCTGCATGGAGAACTCGCCGTCGTAGGGGATGCAGTCCGTTGGCGTCGGCTGGTCCTGGGCGACGGGACAGGCGGCGGTGGGGGTGGGCGTGGGCGCCGCGGAGTCCTGCCCGGCGCCGCTCGCGCTCACGAGGCCGGCGCAGCCCGCGAGTGTGAGCCCGACGACCAGCGCGGCCGGTATGGCACGGGTATGCGGATCGGACCACGGCATGCGCCTCATCTCCCTGATGATGCGGGGTGGAAGGCGCTGGGGCACGTGCTCACGCCGGACCGAGACGCAGTCGTGACCAGACCGATGCGGTGGACGGCGCTGACTCTGTCGCTCTCGTCGGACACCGATTGTCGACCTTGATCGGCACCATCCGGGCTGAGGTCGGGCTGAGTGTCGCCGAGAAGCGACACCAAGGGGCGGTCCCGACGAGCCCTCAATAGAGACCACCCTTGACAATATTTCCTGTCAGGGCATACCTTCGAGCCGTGGACGACATTCGAGTACTCACTGACGCCGCCGTCGTCGAAGTAGCGCTCGCTCCCATTCGGGCCTCGATCCTCGATGCCTTGGCTGAACCTGGGTCAGCGGCATCCATCGCGGCGTCGGTCGGGTTGACCCGTCAGAAGGTGAACTACCACCTGAAGGCACTGGCGGCGCATGGACTGGTCGAGGCGGCTGGCGAGCGCGCATGGGGCGGCATCACCGAGCGTTACGTGCAGCGCTCGGCTCGACACCTGATCGTCGCCCCGGACGTGCTCGAGGGCAAAGTCCCGGACCCGAACGAGATGGCTGATCGCCTCTCGGCTGCGTACCTGGTGGCGGTGAACTCTCGGACGGTGTCCGAGGTCGGATCGATGACCAGGGACGCGGCGGCCGGGACGCGGGTGCCAACCCTGACTGTTGACACGGTGATCGGGTTCAAGTCTCCCGAGGATCGCGCCACCTTCGCGGCCGAGCTGCAATCGGCCGTCGCCGAACTGGCCGCCCGATATCACCACGATGACGGACGACCCCACCGCCTCACCGTCTCGTCGTACCCCAAACCCAGGGAGGACTCATGACCAATTCCGAGCGCCGCGACCGTGTCGAACACCGGGCCGAGCACACGCGAGAGCTGCCCGCCACTCCGGCGCAGGTGTGGGACGCCATCGCAACCGCCGACGGGATCTCGGCCTGGATGGTGCCAACCCGGCTGGACCCGCAGATCGGTGGCGAAGTCTCTTTCGATCACGGCGGTTTCCGATCGACCGGTGTCATCAAGGACTACAACCCGAATCAGCGTTTCGCCTATGAAGAGCCGTGGCCGATGACCCAGGAGATGCGTGAGTGGGTGGCCGACACCGCTGGACACCAGGTCACCGACGAGGAACTGGCGTCGATCTCCCCGATAGCGACCGAGTTCTTGATCGAAGCTGCATCAGGTGGCAGCTGCATCCTCCGCGTCGTCACGAGCTCGTACGGCAGCGGAGCGGACTGGGAGAACGAGTACTTCGCCGAGATGGTGGCCGGCTGGGGCACCTTCCCATTCGGTCCCGACGAGCAAGCGCCGTGGCTCGACAACCTCGTCGAGCATCTCTACGCAGCACGGACCAAGCAAGGAGCTCACCAATGACGGCCGCGGATTCCGCACATCAAGAGCCGAGCCACACGTCAGCTCAGCCGAGGTTCCTGGCTCTCGTTCGAGGCGGCGCTTTGGCCGGCGCGATCGCGGCGGTGGGCACCATCGCCGTGGCTGCCGTCGCACGCGCTGTGGACGTGAGCCTCGAAGTGGACGCCACACCCATTCCAATCCCCGCGTTTGGGTTGTGGACCGTCGTTGGGGCTGCCCTGGGTGTCCTGATGGCCCGACTTCTTGTCGCTCGCCGCCGGTTCCTCGTAGTGGCCATTGTGGCTACGGGGTTGTCGCTTATCCCGCCGATTGCACTCCCGGACGAGGCCGCCACCAAGGCGGTTCTGGTCGCGGCCCATCTGTTGGCTGCGAGCATCATCATTCCGATTCTGGGCCGGGGGCTCACCACCGTCGATGCCAACGCCGGAACCCGAGACCGATGAGCGACGACGGAGCCATCACGGTCACGCCGATCCTCGTTGCCGAACTGCTTGTCGAGGGTGAGGTGATGCCCGTGTGCGTGCACGTCATCGACCATCCCAAGGGTCGGGTCCTGGTCGACACCGGCATGACGGAGTTGCACCCGGCGGTGGTGGCGGCCTTTGATCCCCGCCTCTATCCATTGAGTGAGCAGGACTTTGACGTCACTGGGATCGACCTCGTCGTCAATACGCACCTGCACGCCGATCATTGCGGTGGCAACCACCTCTTCGCCGGGCGACCGATCTACGTTCAGCGCCGGGAGCTTGATGACGCCCGCAGCGAGGACGACTACACGATTCGCGAGTGGGTCGACGCACCCGACCTGCAATACGTGCCGGTCGACGGAGAACTCGAGTTGCTTCCCGGCGTCCGGCTCGTCCCAGCGCCGGGTCATACGCCCGGTTCACAGGTCGTGGTGGTCGAAACCGGGGAACGCCCAACCGTCATCTGCGGCGACACTGCAGTGTGGTTCGGTGAGTTGGACGAGCCGCGCACCGAAGGTCAACAGCGAATCCTCGCGATTGATCCTGAGAAGGTCTGGCTAGCGCACGTGCACGAGCCGTGGCAACCCGCCGGCACCGCCCAGGCCGAAGACCACGCCCCGGCCGAATCGCGAGACGGCCGAGATCGGTCGACCAACTGAGGGGTTCGGCGTTGTCCCGGCTCGGAGGCGACGACTGATGGCAGCGAGCCGAGTTGACCTCTATGCCGCGATTCGCCGCGACGCCCGGTTGGGCATGTCGAATCGGGCCCTGCAGCGCAAGCACGGGGTCGGGTACCGCACCGTATCCGCCGCACTCGAGTCGGCGTGGCCTAAAGCCAGGAGGCCGCCGCCCAAGCGCGGGTCGCGGCTCGATCCGTACCGAGACGTCATCGACGGCTGGTTGCGCGACGACCTCGATGCGCCGCGGAAGCAGCGGCACACCGCCAAGCGGATCTTCGACCGACTGCTGGACGAACACGACGCCACCGGCGTCGTCTCGTATGGGATGGTCCGCGACTACGTCGCCACCCGCCGCCGCGAGATCCGGGTCGAGGCCGGTCGAGAACCGGCGAACTCGTTCATCCCACAGGAGCACCTCCCCGGCCGTGAGGCCGAAGTCGACTTCGGGGAGGTCGCGATCCGGCTGCGCGGCGAGCTCGTCACCTGCGCGCTATTCAGCCTGCGACTGTCCTACTCCGGGAAGGCTGTGCACCGGATCAGCGCCTCGGCCGGACAGGAGGCGTTCTTCGAAGGCCACGCACACGCCTTCCGGGTCCTCGGCGGGGTGCCGACCGGGAAGGTCCGCTACGACAACCTCAGGGCCGCCGTCGCGAGCGTGATCGGATTCTCCCGCC
>JAEWEI010000240.1 GCA_023389545.1 Actinomycetes bacterium
CCCCAGCGCAGGTCGCGGGTGATGCAGAGCACCGGGGAGAAGGTCCAGTGGATGCCGGTGGCGGCGACCTCGACGGCCGTCGCGCGGGCGACCTGCTCGACGAGGCCGGTGTCCCAGGTGGCGGCCATGCCGAGCTGGGTCGGGTAGATGGTGGCGCCCTCCCAGAAGGAGTGGCCGTGGATGCAGTCCTCGGCGACGAGCAGCGGGATGCGCAGCCGGGTCTGCTCGACGAGCGCGGCCGCCTCGAGGACGTTCTCGGGCGAGGTGTGGAGGATCGAGCCGACGTGCAGGTCCTCCACCAGGCGCCGCACGCCGTCCTGGGCGTTGAGCTGCAGCATCTGCCCGACCTTCTCCGGCAGCGTCATCCTGCCCACCAGGTCGTCGACCCGCTCGGGGATCGGGAGCGAGCTGTCGAGGTAGGGCAGAAGGTCGGTCACGGGGGTGTCCTCTCACGGCATCGGGAGTTGCGCGCCCACCGTACCCGCCGCCACCCTCTCCATCGAATCGATTCGAACTGCGATGGCATTTGGTTGCAGTTTCAACTACTGAGGGCCTACGATCGGGCTGCCAGACGATCTGGCATCGATCCTGCGAGGCGACAGCACCATGACTGACTACAGGCACGACCTGACCTTCGGCTCCTTCCTCACCCCGGCCAACGCCGCCCCCGAGCAGGTCGTCCGCCTCGCGCAGGAGTCCGAGCGCGCGGGCCTGGACCTGGTGAGCTTCCAGGACCACCCGTACCAGCCAGGCTTCCTCGACACCTGGACGCTGCTCAGCTACGTCGCCGCCCGCACCGAGCGCGTGCGCCTGGCGCCCAACGTGCTGAACGTGCCGCTGCGCCCGCCCGCCGTGCTGGCCCGCGCCGCCGCCAGCCTCGACCTGCTCAGCGGCGGGCGCCTCGACCTCGGCCTGGGCGCCGGGTCGTTCTGGGACGCCATCGAGGCGATGGGCGCCACGCGGCTGACCCCCGGCCAGGCCGTCGACGCGCTCAGCGAGGCGATCGACGTCCTCCGCGGGCTCTGGGACACCTCCGAGCGGGGCCCGCTGCGCGTCGGGGGCACGCACCACCACGTCCAGGGCGCCAAGCGCGGGCCCGCGCCGCTGCACCCCATCGAGCTGTGGCTGGGCGCCTACAAGCCGCGCATGCTGCGGCTGACCGGCGCCAAGGCCGACGGCTGGCTGCCGTCCCTCGGATACCTGAAGTCGCTCGCCGATCTGTCCGACGGCAACACGATCATCGACGAGGCCGCCCGCTCAGCCGGCCGCGACCCCGCCGAGATCCGCCGCATGCTCAACATCAACGGCCAGTTCGGCGCCGCCGGCGGCGGCCTGCTCTCCGGCCCGCCCGAGGAGTGGGTCGAGCAGCTCGCCGTGGTCGCGCTCGACCACGGCGTCTCCACCTTCATCCTCGGCAGCGACGACCCGCGCGACCTCGCCCGGTTCGGCCAGGAGGTCGCCCCCGCGCTGCGCGAGCTCGTCGCCGCGGAGCGCGCAGCAGCGGGCACGGAGGGCGGTCGGCCCGTCATCCGCGTGGCGCCGGGCCGCGGCGGGTCGATGTGCCGCCCCAGCCCCGCCCACCCGGACGCGGAGCTCAACCCCGCCGTCGACCTCGCGGCCCTGCCCGCCCGCCTGGAGGGCAAGACGTTCACCCCGCGCGACGCCGGGTATGACGACGTCCGGTCGACGTACATGGCCGTCGGCCAGCCTGCCCTGGTGATCATGGCCGAGGACGCCGATGACGTCTCCGCGGCAGTCGTCTACGCCAGCGCGCAGGACGTGCCGCTGTCGGTGCGGTCCGGCGGCCACGGCATCGCCGGGCTGTCCACGAACGACGGCGGCATCATCATCGACGTCTCGCGGATCGACGGCTTCGAGGTGTTGGACCCTGCCGCCCGCCGGTTCCGCGTCGGACCGGGCGCCACCTGGGGGAACGTGGCCGAGCGGCTGGCCGAGCGCGGCTGGGCCATGACGTCCGGCAACTTCGGCGACACCGGGGTCGGCGGGCTCGCCACCGCGGGCGGGCTCGGCTACCTGGCCCGCAAGCACGGCATGACCGTCGACCACGTCACCGCCGCCGAGGTGGTCCTCGCGGACGGCAGCCAGGTGCGCGTCGACGCCGACCATCACCCCGAGCTGTTCTGGGCCGTGCGCGGCGCCGGCTCGCACGTCGGCATCGTCACGGCGCTGGAGCTCGAGGCCGTCGCGCTGCCCAGCGGCAACGTCGTCTTCGCCAACCTGGTCTTCGACGCGAGCGACACGGCGGGCGTCATCGAGCGCTGGGCCGACCACCTGGCCGCCGCGCCCCGCGAGCTCACCAGCTTCCTCAACGTGTACCGCGGCCGTCGGGGCGAGCCGCATGTCGCGCAGGCGCTGCTCGTGTGGGCGGGCGACGACGTGGACGCCGCGACCGCCGCCCTGGAGGAGGTGCTGGACATCGGGCCCCTGCTCCAGCAGCAGGCGCAGCTCGTCCCCTACGCTGCCCTCGTGGCGCCCATGGACAACCGGCACACCGGCCAGCAGCGGATCAAGATGCGCAACGGCTACCTGCCGCTCATGACGGGCGCCGACGCGAAGGCGATCGCCGCCCTGCTCGACCACCGCGTGATCGCGCAGATCGAGCTCCGCTCGGCGGGCGGCGCCATCAACGACGTGGCCCCCGACGCCATGGCGTTCGCGCACCGCACCGCCGAGGTGCTGGTGGCGGTGTGGGCGAAGCCCGATCGCGAGGATGACCTGCGCGACGCGTGGTCGACAGTCGAGCCACGCCTGGACGGCGTCTACGCGGCCTACACCTCGGACCCCCGGCCGGACCTGGCGCGGGACGCCTACCCGGGCGCCACGTATGAGCGGCTGGCCGAGGTGAAGCGCCGCCACGACCCGCAGGGCGTCTTCCACGGCCTCGCGCCGCTCATGACGGACGACACAGGCGCCTGAGTCGGGGTTACATCCGCAGCAGCGAGGCGCCGTTGAGGTCCAGCACCGTGCCGCTGGCCATCTCGGCCTCGGGCGACGCAAGGTAGTGGATGGCCGCGGCGACCTCCTCCGGGGTGGCGACGCGGCCCAGCGGGCTCTCCGCGCGGCGGACGTCGCCCTCGGGCCCCTCGAGCCGGGCGGCCGCCATGTCGGTGGCGACCCAGCCGGGCGCGACGGTGGTCACCGCGATGCCATGGGGTCCGAGCGCGCGGGCCATCGACTGGGCGAACGCGATCAGCCCGGCCTTGCTGGCGCCGTAGGCGGGCTGCCCGGGCTCGCCACGGAAGGCGCCTCGGGATGAGACGTTGACGATGCGCCCGCCCGGGGGCATGTGCCGCACGGCGCACCACGTCACGTTCGCGGGGCCCACCAGGTTGACCCCGAGCGTGTGGGCCCAGGCCTGCTGCCACTCCTCATACGTCGAGTCAGTGATCGGATGGGGGATGAAGACGCCGGCGTTGTTGACCAGGACGTCGATCCCCCCGAACTGCCCGGCGACGAGCTCGACCATCGCCTGCACGGCCGCCGCATCCGCGAGGTCCGCCTGGGCGAGCACGTGCCCTGTGCCGTCCAACGAGGCCAGCGTCTGCTCGGCGGCGTCGTTCGACTCGCCGTAGTGCACGGCCACCCGGTCCCCCGTGGCCGCGAACCGTCGAGCCGTCGCGGCGCCAATGCCCCGCGAGGCCCCCGTCACCAGCACTCGTCGTCCAGTCATCGCCACACCCTGGGCCCTGCCGGGCACGCCGCGCAATTGAGATGCGCGCTGAACCGGCGCGACTGCCTGGTGGGGCGGATTCGTGGGGCGGCCCGGTCAGACGGTGTCAGCCCCGAGCCGGGGAAACGGCCGCGTCGAGAAGACGACCTCGACGGGCGCCCCGAAGTACTCGGCGATGCGCAGCGCCAGGTGCAGGCTGGGGCTGTACTCGCCTCGCTCCAGATAGCCGATGGTCTGGTAGTGGACGCCCAGGGCCTCGGCGAGCTCGCGGCGCGACACGCCCCGCTCGGCGCGCAGCATCGCGATGCGGTTGTGGACCGTCTCACTGCGGGTGACGGCCCCGTGCTCATCCAACCCGTTGCATCCGTTCCTCACGGCGGGCCTCCACCATCGAGCCCGACTCCCGACGCGCCATCCTACGGAGCACGGCAGGCGCCACAGCCACGCCGAGCGCCGCCCAGGCCGCCATGACCGCGAGCCCCACGCCGATGCGCCACTCCCCGCCGAGCTCCGCCGCCTGGGCGGCGTCCGGCAGGAAAGCCCACCGCATCGCCATGCCCATCCAGTACATCGGCAGCGCCTGGGCGAGCCCTTGGACCCAGCCCCACAGCACCGCGATGGGGAACAGCACCCCCGAGATGCCCGCCAGGCCCGCCACCGGCACGAACGCCCAGATGTTGACCTGCGACGGCTTGCGGGCGAGCGAGCCGATGACCGCGCCGATCGGGATGGAGATCAGGAGGCCGAGGAGCAGCAGGCCGCACACGACCGCCCACCCCACCGCGCCGCGGTGCATCAGCCCGTCGAACAGGAACGCGCTCGGCGCCAGCAGCACCAGGAGCATGGGCAGCAGCCCCAGGCTCTGCTGGACCACCTGCCCGGTCATGTACCCGACCATCCCGTGCGGCGCCGACTTGGCGCGCAGCAGCGTGCCGTCCTCCCGCTCGAGCGCCAGGGAGTAGGCCGTGCCCACCACGCCCCCGAACAGGACTGTCACCGCGAGGATGCCCGGCATCGCCACGACGGGGAAGGTCAGGTCCGTGCCCTGCACCTGGCTGTCCCGGTTCAGGTAGAGGAAGACGAGCATGCCGACGCCGGCCAGCAGATAGAAGGAGAGGTCGTCGGGCGCGCGCAGGCTGTGGCGGAACTCCGTCCAGCCTCGCGCGGCGCCGGTTCGGATGGCGTGGGCTCGGGGGCTCATCGTGCGACTCCTTCCGGGAGGTCTTCCAACGCGCTCCCGTGCACTGGGGGCCCTGCGCCGCGCACCAGGGTCATGTACGCCTCTTCGAGCGAGCTGCGCCGGACTTCGAGGTCGGCGAGGTGGTCGCCGTGCTGCGCGAACAGGTCCCGCACGAATCCCGTCGCGTCGTCGGCGGCGTGCACGTGCCGCTGTCCGTCGACGGACCAGCGGACCTCCGCCTGTGATCGCGCCGCGAGCGCGAGCTCGTCAGGGCTGCCCTCGGCCACGATGCGCCCGCCCGCGAGGATGAGGATGCGGTCGGCGAGCCGCTCGGCCTCGGCCAGGTCGTGCGTGGTGAGCAGCACTGTGGTGTCCTCGAAGTCGGCCAGGGCGTGGATCACGTCGTCGAAGTCGCGCTTGGCCTGGGGGTCGAAGCCGACGGTCGGCTCGTCCAGGAACAGCACCTCCGGTCGGCCGACGATGCCGATCGCGACGTCGAGGCGCCGGCGCTGGCCTCCGGAGAGCCGCGAGACGCGCTGGTCCGCGTGCTCCTCGAGGCCGACCAGGGCCACGAGCTCGTCGGTGGGACGCGGCCGGGCCCGCGCGGCGTCGCCGTAGGGCGCGTAGTAGGAGCCGACGTGGTCGAGCAGCTCGCGGACTCGCCAGCGACCGTGGTCGCGCCAGGACTGCAGCACGATCCCCACCGACGCCCGCCAGGCCTCGGGAGCGTGGGCAGGGTCCTCGCCGAGCACCGAGACCTGGCCCGCTGAGCGCTCGCGGAACCCCTCGAGGATCTCGACGATCGTGGTCTTCCCGGCGCCGTTCGGCCCCAGCAGGGCGACCACTTCTCCGCGCCTGACCTGCAGGTCGACGCCGGCGAGGACGTCGCGTGAGCCGTACCGCATGCGGAGGCCCTGGACGTCGATGGCGAGTGGCTCGTGCCGCATCGGTGACCCCCGGTGGGTGATGGCGTCGTGCGAGATGTAGTAGGTCTGCTACACACCGTAGTTGTGCCACTACGCCCTGTCACCCCCGGAAGGCCATCTCACCCCTTAACCCTCGATCAACCACCCGTCTAATGTGATATCACTTTGCTATACGCGGGGCAGGGACGCCCGCGACGTCAGAGAGGACCGCGAGATGAGCGAGACCAGCACACCCCCGCAGGATTCCGTCGGAGGCCAGCCCGCGGGCCGCCCGGTGGGGCACGACGGCACGCGCGTCGACGTCACCGAACGCCTCGCGTGGTCCTGGGGCAGCGGCGGCGCGCTGCTGATGCTCCTGGTGTCGATCGCGATGCTCGGCGCCTCGATCCCCCTGTTCGTCGCGGCCGAGGCCGCCACCACCGGCGGCGGCCTCCTCGGGGCGTCCGGCGTGGGCCTGATCGTCCTGGGCTCCCTGCTGATGACCGGCCTGTCCGTGATCAGCCCCGGGCAGACCCTCGTCGTGCAGCTCTTCGGCCGCTACCTGGGCACCGTCCGCCGCACCGGCCTCGTGTTCACCGTGCCGCTGACCACCCGCAAGCGGGTCTCCGTGCGGGTGCGCAACTTCGAGACCAGCGAGCTCAAGGTCAACGACGCCGACGGCAACCCGATCAACATCGCGGCGATCGTCGTGTGGCAGGTCGCCGACACCGCCCGAGCCAGCTTCGCCGTCGAGGACTACGCGGACTTCGTCCGGGTGCAGTCCGAGTCGGCCCTGCGCCACGTCGCAATGTCCCACCCGTACGACCAGGCCGACGAGGGCGAGGAGAGCTTGCGCGGCGCCACCGACGTCATCTCCGGTGAGATCGCCGCCGAGGTCGCCGCGCGCGTCGTCATCGCCGGCATCGAAGTGGTCGAGGCCCGCATCTCCAACCTCGCCTACGCCCCGGAGATCGCCCAGGCCATGCTCCAGCGCCAGCAGGCCGGCGCGATCATCGCCGCCCGCTCGCGGATCGTCGAGGGCGCGGTGTCCATGGTCGAGGACGCACTGGGCCGGCTCGAGAAGGACGGCATCGTCACCCTCGACGACGAGCGCCGCGCCGCGATGGTCTCGAACCTGCTCGTCGTGCTGTGCGGCGAGTCCCGGGCCACCCCCATCGTCAACGCGGGCTCGCTCTATTCATGACGGCTGAGGATCCCCAGGGGGCTGCGGATCCCGCCGCGACGCCGCCGCCCGCACCCGCGCGGGCGGCGGCGCGCAAGTCCGTGCTGCTCCGACTCGACCCCGCCGTGCACGACGCGCTGGCCCGCTGGGCGGCGGACGACCTGCGGAGCGTCAACGCCCAGATGGAGATGCTGCTGCGGCGCGCGCTGGCCGACGCCGGGCGCCTTCCCCGCGACGTCCGGCCACAGCGCGGGCCGGGGCGCCCGGCATCGTCCGGGCCGGAGGGCTGACGGGCTCGTCAGCCGACGAGCGCGACCAGCAACTCGAGCAGCAGGTTCACGCCCGCGGCGCCCAGCAGCCCCACAGCGGTCCACCCCACGGCATTCGCCAGCACGTAGCCGACGAGGCGGCCCCGGGAACCGGCCTCCCAGCGCGGCGGCGCCGACTCCAGCGTGCGGCGCAGCGCGTCGGCGCGACGTGTCGGGCGGGCAGGCGCGGTCAGGGTGACGGTGCTCATGGTGCGCTCCGGGGTGTGGGGCGATGGTGGCGTCGGGTGGGTGTCCGACTCCCCCATCGTCGGCTGCGGACGACCCCGACGGCAGGGACATACGGCCTATATCGACCCTAGTGCCGCACCAGGGGCGCTGGCGCCGCGTCCGTGGCCTCGCGCGGCCCCACCTGGGTGGGGATGACGGCCTCGACCACCGCCGAGCCCTCGATCGGGCCCTCCAGCACCAGCACGTCCGCCACCACGTCCTCGCCGAGAGGCGCGGTGACGGGGGTGGCGGCGAGGCGGCGGCGCGCCCGCAAGTACGCCGGGATGAGGATCGCGACGGCGCCGATCCAGGCGAGCGGGTTGCCCCACACGACACCGGTGAACCCGAAGGCCGCGCCCAGGACGATCGCGGCGCCCACGCGCATGACCAGCTCGACGGCGCCGGTGAGTGTCGGGACGAAGGTGTGGCCCAGCCCTTGCA
>JAEWEI010000243.1 GCA_023389545.1 Actinomycetes bacterium
CCCTCGTCTCTGGTCGCCGGTGGGGCGATCCGTGTCTGCGCCATCTGGCGCCACCTCCGGGGTTCGGGGACGTGCAGGCTCGTCGGCCACCCGTGGGTGGCGGTGCGGGCGCCGCGCGCCCGACAACTGGGACGAGCGAGTCACGCGCTCCGAGGACACGCGCCCAGACAGCACAGGGCCCGACAGCACGCCGCGGCGTCACCACGAAGGTGGCGCTGCGGGACACACGGGGACGAATGCTCCATATGAGGCTGGCAGAGGCGGGCGCGGTGCGGCAGCCCATGACCGCATCGTGAGACCGAATGCCCGACACCCGGGACGACGCGCGTGGGGGCTGTCGCTCGCCGGGCGCCGTCCACCGTAGGCTCGGCGCTCGTGACATCGACGGAAGCCTCCGCCGCCCAGCCGCCGAGCCTCGCGGCACGGCGGCCCCACGTCCCCGTCGACAGGCTCCTCGCCGAGCTCGTGCCCCCGCGCCACTTCGCGGAGGAGTCCTTCGCCACCTACCGCCCCGATGCCGCGCATCCCAGCCAGCAGGCGGCGCTCGACCGGTTGCGCGAGGTCGCCGACGAGCTGACCGGCGCGCGCTCCGGGCCGTGGTGGCGGCGACGGCGGGCGGCCGCTCCGCCGGCGGTCTACCTCGACGGGGGGTTCGGCGTCGGCAAGACCCACCTGCTCGCGTCGCTCGCGCATGCCGTGGGCGGGCCGACCGCGTATGGCACCTTCGTGGAGTACACGAACCTCGTGGGCGCGCTGGGGTTCTTGCCGACGGTCGAGGCGCTCGCCGCGCGCCGCCTGGTGTGCATCGACGAGTTCGAGCTCGACGACCCGGGGGACACAGTCCTCATGGCACGGCTGCTGCGCGAGCTCGCCGACCGGGGCGTCGCGCTGGCAGCCACCTCGAACACGCTCCCGGGGTCGCTGGGGGAGGGGCGGTTCGCCGCCGACGACTTCCTGCGCGAGATCCAGGCGCTGGCCGACAGGTTCGAGGTGCTGCGGGTCGACGGCGAGGACTACCGCCACCGCGCGCTGTCGACCGGCGGCGCCGGCCTCGACGACGACACCGTCAGGCGCGCCGCCGCCTTGGCGCCCGGCGCGACACTCGACTCCTTCGCCGACCTGGTCGCCCACCTCGCCACGGTGCACCCCAGCCGGTACGGCGCCCTGCTGGACGGCGTGCGCCTGGTCGCCGTCACAGGCGTGGGCCCGGTGCAGGCGCAGGACGTCGCGCTGCGCCTCGTGGTGCTGGTGGACCGCCTCTACGACCGCGACGTGCCCGTGCTGCTCGGCGGGGGCGGGCCCGAGAGGTTGTTCACCCCGGAGATGCTCAGCGGCGGCTACCGCAAGAAGTACCACCGCGCGCTGTCGCGGCTCGGCGCCCTCGCGGAGGCTGGCCGCACCCTGGTGTAGCGGCTCAGGCCAGCACGACGACGCTGCGGCCGGGCAGCACGACGTGCCCGGAGTCCTCATCGGGGCCGGGGGGCTCGACGCTTGCCGGCGTCCACGCCGCGCGCACCTCCAATGGGCGCTCGGTGCGGAGCGGGACGCGCTGCTCCTCGTCGGCCAGGTTCACCACCACGCGCGCCTCGCCGCGCTCGACCACGAGCCAGCCGCGCCAGCCGGTCGCCGCCCGACCGCCCGGCGGCGCGCTGTCCGGCGCCTCCTCGAACCGCACCCGGGTGGCCGCCAGGTCCCCTGAGGACAGGTCCGGCTCGGCCCGGCGCAGCGCGATGAGCTGGCGGTGCCAGTCCAGCAACCGGGCGTGGCCCTCGTGGCGGAGCTCGTCGCGGTCCAGGCGGCTTGCCTCGAAGGTCGAGCGGGCCTGCGGGTCCGGCGGCTCCACGGCCCCGCCGTACAGCTCCGTCCACCCGTGGCCGCCGAACTCCGCGCGGCGGCCCGACCGGACGGCGTCGGCGAGCTCGGGCTCGGGGTGGTCGGTGAAGAACAGCCATGGCGTCTGGGCGCCCCACTCCTCGCCCATGAAGAGCATGGGCGTGAACGGGGACAGCAGCACCAGCGCGGCCTCGACCGCGAGCGCCCCGGCATCCAGCCGCGCGGACGGCCGGTCGCCGAGCGCGCGGTTGCCCACCTGGTCGTGGTTGGACGCCGAGACGACGAACTGGTGGCCGTCGGTCCCGGGTGGCAGCGGGCGTCCCCAGTCGCGTCCGCGGAACGCCGACCAGCCGCCGTCGTGCACGAACACCTGGGTGAGGGCCTTGCGCAGGGTCTGCGGGGAGCCGAAGTCCACGTAGTAGCCGTGCCGCTCGCCGGTGACGAGCGCGTGGATGGCGTGGTGGACGTCGTCGGCCCATTGGGCCGTCATGCCCCAGCCGCCATGTGCGACGGGCTGGGTCACGACGGGGTCGTTGAGGTCGCTCTCCGCGATGAGGGACAGCGGGCGGCCCACCTCGTCCGCGAGGTCGGCGACCTCGACTGAGAGCTGGGCGAGCAGGTGTTGGGGTGAGTCGTCCACCAGGGCGTGCACGGCGTCGAGTCGCAGGGCGTCGAGGTGGAAGTCGCGGAACCACCGCAGCGCGCTGTCGCAGATCCAGCGGCGCACCTCGGCGGCGCCGTCCTGGTCGAGGTTGACCGCGGCGCCCCACGGGGTGTGGTGGGCGTCGGTGAGGTAGGGCCCGAAGACGTCGAGGTAGTTGCCGGACGGCCCCAGGTGGTTGTGCACCACGTCCAGGCACACGCCCATCCCATGCGCGTGGGCGGCGTCCACGAAGCGCTGCAGCGCGCGCGGGCCGCCGTAGGGCTCGTGCGCCGAGTACAGGGACACGCCGTCGTAGCCCCAGCCGTGCTCGCCGTTGAAGGAGGCCAGGGGCATGAGCTCCACCATGTCGACGCCGAGCGCGACGAGCTCGTCGAGGCGCTGCGCGGCGGCGTCCAGAGTGCCCTGCTCGGTGAACGTGCCGACGTGCAACTCGTAGAGCACCGCGCCGCGCGCGTCGAGGCCCTGCCACGCGTCGTCGGTCCAACCGAACGCCATTGCGTCGAAGGCCTCGGCGGGGCCGTGCACGCCCTCGGGGAGCCGTTCGGCGCGGGGGTCGGCGTGCGGGGGAGCGCCGTCCACGGCGTAGGCGTGCAGCGTGCCGGGTGCGAGGTCCAGGTCGGCCTCCCACCACCCGTTGTCGGCTCGCCGCAGGGGGACGCGCCGGCCCTCGCGCGGCAGGTCCAGCTCGACCTGGTGCGCGCTGGGCGCCCACACGCGGGGCCGCACTAGTCCTCCTCCCGGACCAGCAGCGCGACGGGCAGCCGGTGCAGCAGGTCGGCGACGCGGCGCAGGCCGCCGTCGGCGGGCCGGTCAGTGAGGACGTCGCGCCAGCGGCCCTCGGGCAGGGCCACCGTGTGCTCGCCCCACCCGCCGAGGCGTTCCAGGGACACGGCGAGGCGGGTCGCGACGACAACGACGCGGGCCTCGCCCGCGACGGTGCGCGCGAAGGTGAGTGCGTGGTCGGACGAGTGCGCGAGCGGCACGAACCCTGCGAGGGGGCCGGTGAACGCCTCGGCGGCGTCCCGGCGTGCGCGCAGGGCCCGAGACGTGACCCACAACTTCTCGTCGGCCAGGTCCCGCGGCCCCGCCCCAGAGTCCAGCCGGCGCAGGCGCTCGGCGAGCTCGGCCACCGGCACCGGCCGCCGGTTGTCCGGGTCGACGAGCGCGACGACCGGCGCCTCGGTGCCCTGGTACACGTCGGCGACGCCCGGCAGTGTGAGCTGGACGAGCTTCGCGCCGAGGGTCGCCGCCCGCACCGCCGGGCGGGTCCGCTCCTCCCACCCGGTGAGCAGCACCCCGACGGCGGGATCGGCGCGCGCGGCGCGTGCCGTCACCACCACGGCGTCCTCGTACTCGGCGTCGGGGTCCACCCAGGACGTGTGCGTCTTGGCCTCGCGCACGGCCTTCAGCAGGTAGTCCGTGAGCCTGTCGGAGGAGATCGGGCCGTCCTGCGTCCACGTCCCCGCGAGGGTCTGCCACATCAGGTTCTCGGTGCGGCCGTCGAGCAGCGCGCTGCGGTACGGCGCCGAGCGGTCCCTGAGCTCCTCGACGAGCGCGGCCCACTCATGCGCCAGCTCCGACAGCACGTCGATGCGGGTGCGGGTGTCCTCGGTGCGCTTGGTGTCGTGTGTGGTGGACGCCGTCATGCCCAGCGGCGTCCAGCGCTGGGCCCGCGCGGCCCAGGAGGCGAGCTCGGTGGGCCCGAGCGAGAACCGCCCGGGCTCCCCGCCCACCTCGCACAGCGACACCAACTGGGTCCACCGGTAGTAGGCCGTGTCCTCGACCCCCTTGGCCATCACCGCGCCGCAGGTCTGCTGGAACCGCACCACGAGCTCGTCGCGCTGCGCCTCCCGGGTGCGGCCCGCGCTGCCCGCCTCCCGGCCGAGCAGCAGCTCCACGACCACCTCGAGGGTGGGCGCCCGCTCGGCGGGGAGCTCGTCCAGCGCGAGGCGCGCAGCTGCTTGCATCGCCTCCAGCGAGGCGGCGTCCACGGGCTGCCCGGGCGCCACGTACGCCCGGTACCTGTCGAACGCGACGAGCAGCGCGACCAGGCAGTCGTGCAGGGCCCGCCAGGTGTGGTCGCGCAAGCGCAGGTCGCCGTGGCAGACGTCCGCGGCGAGGTCCGTGATGCGGTGCACCTCGGCGTACAGGGGGCCGGCGACGACCTCGCGCTTGGACTCCTCGATGATCGCGGGCAGCGCGTCGGACGTGTCGCCCGCGAGCCGGTGCATCAGGGCGCCCAGCTCGGCGGCGCCGCCCGGGTCGACGAAGGCCTGCTGGACGCGCCACATCGTGTCGTAGCCGGTGGTCCCCGCCGTCGCCCACCCGGCGGGCAGCTCCTCGTCGCCCTCCAGGATCTTCTCCACGACCACCCACGCGCCTCCAGTGCGCTCGCGCAGCCGCTCCAGGTAGCCCGCCGGGTCGGCCAGGCCGTCGGGGTGGTCCACCCGCAGCCCGTCGATCGTCCCCTCCGCCACCAGTTCCAGGATCAGCGCGTGAGTGGCGTCGAAGACCTCCGGGTCCTCGACGCGCACCGCGGCGAGGGTGTCGATGTCGAAGAAGCGCCGGTAGTTCAGCTCCTCGTCCGCCACCCGCCAGTACGCCAGGCGGTAGTGCTGCCTCTCGACCAGCTCGGCCAGAGGCAGGTGCTCGGTGCCGGGCCGCAGCGGGAAGACGTGGTCGTAGTAGCGCAGCACCGGCTGCCTCCCGGCGCGCGGCACGTCGATCTCGTCGAGGGCCAGCTCGCCGCTCGCGATCACGGCCCCGATGCGGTCGCCCAGCACGGGCATGAGCAGGGCGCCCTCGCCGGCCGTCCAGTCCACGTCGAACCAGCGCGCGTAGGGAGAGGCAGGCCCCTCGGCCAGCACCGACCACAGGGCCGTGTTGTGCCACGCGGGGGTGGGCACGGCCATGTGGTTGGGCACGATGTCCAGCACCAGGCCCAGCCCCGCCGCGCGCGCCACGCCCGCGAGCGCCCGGAGCCCGTCGATCCCGCCGAGCACCTCGGAGACCGTGCTGTGGTCCACCACGTCGTAGCCGTGCGCCGAGCCGGGCGCGGCGGTCAGCACCGGCGACAGGTACAGGTGGGTGACGCCGAGGGACGCGAGGTACGGCACCTGTGCGGCGGCGTCGGCGAAGGTGAGCGCCGCCCCGAGCTGCAGCCGGTACGTCGAGACGGGCACGGGCCGCCCGGGCGCGGGGAGGTGGCGCGCAGGCGCGCCGGCCCAGGGCTCGCGGGTGGCCGGCTCGTCGCTCATGCGCGCCGCCTGCGCGCGGTGCGGGCGTCCGCGCTCGCCTTGGCCGCGGCGCCCTGGCCCTCGGCGCTGAGCGTCTCGGCGACCGGGGGGCGGGTGAGCAGCACGACGGAGCGGGCCGCGACCTCCAGGCTCGTTCCCGCGGCGACTGCCGCTCCCTCGTCGGATCGGCCGCCCGTGTTGACCACCACCGTCCAGGTGGGCCCGTACTCGTCCGGCGGGAGTGTGAACGTCATCGGCTGCGCCTGGGCGTTGAACAGCACCAGGAAGCTGTCGTCGATGATCTCCTCGCCCCGCACGTCCGGCTCGGCGATGGCCTCGCCGTTGAGGAACACCGTCACGGCACGCGCCTGGTCCGCCTGCCACGCGGACTCCTCCATGTGCTCGCCCGACGGCGTCAGCCAGGCGATGTCCCGCAGCTCGGACTCGCCGCCGTGCTCGGCGGCGCCCGCGAAGAACCGCCTGCGGCGCAGCACGGGGTGCTCGCGTCGCAGCTTGACGAGCTGGCGGGTGAAATCGAGGAGCGCGGTGCGCTGCGGGTCCAGGTCCCAGTCGACCCAGGACAGGGGGGAGTCCTGGCAGTACACGTTGTTGTTGCCCTGCTGGGTGCGGCCGAGCTCGTCCCCGTGGGAGATCATCGGCACCCCCTGGGACAGCAGCAGCGTGGTGAGGAAGTTGCGCTGCTGCCTGGCGCGCAGGTCCAGCACGTCCGGGTCGGACGTCGGGCCCTCGACACCGCAGTTCCAGGAGCGGTTGTGGCTCTCCCCGTCGCGGTTGCCCTCGCCGTTCGCCTCGTTGTGCTTCTCGTTGTAAGAGACCAGGTCGGCGAGGGTGAACCCGTCGTGGGCGGTGATGAAGTTGACCGACGCGATGGGCCTGCGGCCGGTGTGCTCGTACAGGTCGGAGGACCCGGACAGGCGGCTCGCGAACTCCCCGAGCGTGGACGGCTCTCCGCGCCAGAAGTCGCGCACGGTGTCGCGGTACTTGCCGTTCCACTCCGACCACAGCGGGGGGAAGCCGCCCACCTGGTAGCCGCCATCGCCCAGGTCCCACGGCTCCGCGATGAGCTTGACCTGGGAGATGACCGGGTCCTGCTGCACGATGTCGAAGAACGCCGAGAGCCTGTCGACCTCGTGGAACTGGCGGGCCAGGGTGGCAGCGAGGTCGAAGCGGAACCCGTCGACGTGCATCTCCTGCACCCAGTACCGCAGCGAGTCCATGACGAGTTGCAGCACGTGCGGGGAGCGCATCAGCAGGGAGTTGCCCGTGCCGGTGGTGTCGAAGTAGTGGGTCGGGTCGTCGTCGACCAGGCGGTAGTAGTTGGCGTTGTCGATGCCGCGGAAGCTGAGGGTCGGGCCCAGGTGGTTGCCCTCGGCGGTGTGGTTGTACACCACGTCGAGGATCACCTCGATGTTCGCCTCGTGCAGCGCCTTGACCATCTGCTTGAACTCCTGCACCTGCTGGCCGGCCTCGGGATAGGCGGCGTAGCCGTTGTGCGGGGCGAAGAAGCCGATGGTGTTGTATCCCCAGTAGTTGCTCAGCCCCTGCTCGACGAGGCCGGGGTCGATGACGAACTGGTGCACCGGCATGAGCTCCACCGCCGTGACGCCCAGGGTGGTGAGGTGCTCGATGATCGCGGGGTGGCCCATCGCGCTGTAGGTGCCGCGCAGCTCCTCGGGCACCGCGGGGTGCCGCTGCGTGAGCCCGCGCACGTGCGCCTCGTAGATGACGCTCTCGTGGTACTCGTGACGCGGCGGGCGGTCGTGGCCCCAATCGAAGAACGGGTTGACGACCACCGACGTCATGGTGTGGCTGGCGGAGTCGTCGTCGTTGCGCTCGTCCTCCGCGCCGAACCGGTAGGAGAACAGGGACGGGTCGCCGTCGACCTGCCCGTCGATCGCCTTCGCGTACGGGTCCAGGAGCAGCTTCGCGGGATTGCAGCGGTGCCCCTCCGCGGGGGCGTAGGGCCCGTGCACCCGGAACCCGTAGCGCTGCCCCGGTTGGAGTCCTGGCACGTACCCGTGCCAGACGAACGCGTCGACCTCGGGGAGGTCCACCCGGGTCTCGACCCCGTCCGCGTCGAGCAGGCACAGCTCCACCCGCTCGGCCACCTCGGAGAACAGCGTGAAGTTCGTCCCCGTCCCGTCGAAAGTCGCCCCGAGGGGGTAGGGGCGCCCTGGCCAGATCTGCATGCGCCCAAGAGTGCCAGCGCACGATCCACCGCGCAGGGCGACGCGGGGTCCCATCTGCGCGGATCTGCTCGTCGGAGGGCTGTTGCTAACATCGGCGCATCGCCGCCTCGCCCCTGAACCCCGCCCCGCTGTCGCGCCCGCTGCGCGTCGGCCTGGTCATCGACGACTCCCTGGACCGGCCCGACGGGGTGCAGCAGAACGTCCTGACCCTCGGCCGCTGGCTC
>JAEWEI010000258.1 GCA_023389545.1 Actinomycetes bacterium
GGCGAGGCGGCTGCGGCACCCCTTCCTAGCACAGGGCCCGTCGTCGCACAGGGCCGGTCGTCACAGCCGCGCTCCAGCGTCCACGCGGCCGCCTGCCAGTTTCGTCAGGGACACTAGTGGGACCAACCGCAGCTTTGACGAGGAGTCACACGTGCCCGAGGGGACTGTCCGCTGGTTCGACGCCGATCGAGGGTTTGGGTTCATCGCCCCCGGTGACGAGTCTGACGACCTGTTCGTGCATGCGTCCGAGATCGTCGGCCCGGATGGGCCCAAGGCGCTCCGCGAGGGGCAGACGGTCGAGTTCGAGGTGGGCGAGGGGGACCGCGGCCCGCAGGCGCGCCGGGTCCGGGTCACGGGCGACCAGGCCGCTGACGCGCCGGTCGGCGTGCTCGGCACGGTCACCTGGTACGAGCCGACCAAGGGGTACGGCTTCATCACGCCCGACGGTGGCGGCGCGGAGATCTTCCTGCACAGCTCGGCCATCGTGGGCGGCGGGGTCGTCTCGGAGGGCCAACGGGTCGCGTTCATGATCGTCGAGGGCGAGAAGGGCCCGCAGGCCGACCACCTGCTGCCGCTCGGGGACGATGCCGCCGCGCAGGCCGGCGGGCCCGACGGGGCGGACGGCACCGTGTCCTGGTACGACCTGGACAAGGGCTATGGCTTCATCGCCCCCGACGCTGGCGGCGATGACGTGTTCGTCCACTACCGCGCGCTGGCCGGTGGGCTCTCCGAGCTGTACGAGGGGGACCGGGTGGCGTACGACGTCGCCTCGAGCGAGCGAGGCCCGCAGGCGCGCAACGTGGAACTCGTGCGCGACGCGGCGCCTGCGCCCGCAGGTCCGCCTCCCCGCCGGTCGGGGCGCCAGGCGGCCTCCGGCGCGCCGGTGCGCGGCGGCGAGGGCGTGGTCGCGCGCTACGACGCGGAGCGCGGGTTCGGCTTCATCACCCCGGACGCCGGGGGAGAGGACCTGTTCGTGCACGTGTCGGTCGTCCGAGGCTCCGAGGCGCTGGAGGAGGGCGATCGGGTCCGGTACGACGTCCGTCAGGGTGACCGGGGGCCGCAGGCCGACCGCGTCGAGGTGCTGTAAGCACCCTGGACGAGGTCGGCACGCGAGACGCGTGGCGCTGCCCTTTCCCGTGTTCCTAAGGAGCTGACGTCCGCGCAGGCCGCCGGTTCGGCAATCACAACGCCTGGCTGTCCGGTTCACCACTCGGTACGGTGCGAAGAGCGCCAGCGGTGGCGCGAGGCCGGACGGGGGCGCGTCATGGGCGACAGCGGGACCGCACACACCTCATCGAAGGGTCGGCGTCCGTGGCTGCCGCCGCGGTGGTTCATCCGCACGGCCTGGGTGGTCCACCGGGCGATCCTGCGGGTGTCCCGCGGCAGGTGGGGGCTGTGGCCGCCCCGGGAGGACCGCTACGGGACGATGGTGCTGCACACCGTCGGCCGCCGCACTGGCCGCCCGCACGACGTCATCGTCGGCTACGCGCAGGAGGGCCCCGACGTCGTCACCGTCGCGATGAACGGGTGGGGCGAGGGGCACCCGGCGTGGTGGCTCAACCTCCAGGCCCACCCCGAGACGACCGTCGACCTGCCAGACGGTCCGCGGGCGGTGCGGGCGCGGGCCGCGCGCGATGACGAGCGGGACCGGCTGTGGTGCACATGGCTGCGGTTCGATCCGAAGTTCGACGCGTACGCGTCGCACCGCCGGACCGAGACGGTCCTCGTCGTGCTCGAGCCGCGGGCGACCGCCGGCTGAGCGTCGACCGGGTCACCGGCTGAGCCAGCCGGAGCAGGCTCTGTGAGGCAGAGAGTCCGCATGGCGGACGACACGGCGACGACGCGCCCGTTTCACCCCAGTATGTCCGTGACCACAGGGGGGTGGCATGAACGGGCAGGTGGCAGTGAGCTTGGCTCGACGGACGTTGCACGTTGAGGAGCCGTTCGACGTCGTGGAGGAGTTGCAGGGGGAGCTCGGCGCGCAGTCGGTCTACCTGCTCGAGTCGCTGAGTGGTCCGGCTCGCGACCGTGAGCGGGCGATCATCGGCGTCGGGCCCGTCCTGTCCATCGAGGTCGCAGACGGGCGGATCCGGGTGGACGGGCAGGCCCCGCTCGCGGCCGCCGTCGTTGAGCGCATCCGCAGATCTGGCCTGGTGGACGACGCACTGGTGCTGTGCGACCTGATGGGCGCCTGGGACGTCATGCGAGATGTGGTGTCGATGTTCGACGTCCCGCAGGCCACCGACGTGCGCCTCGACTTCGGGTTCCTCGCCGTCCTGGCCTACGACGCGGTCCGGTACATCGAGCAGCTCCCACGGATCATCCCGCCGCTCGACGAGCCCGTGGCGGACCTCGCGTTCACGCTGTACAGCTCGCTGCTCGAGGTCGAGCTCCGGACGAGCACCGGCAGGCTCACCACCGCGCACGGCGCGCTCTGGGAGTCGGCGCCGCCCGACGTCATCGTCTCGGCCACGGAGCGGGTGCGCGGACGGGGCGCCCGGGGCGAGCCCGCCGCGCAGAGCCCGACGCCCGTGCCCGTCGCCGCCGTGACCGAGCCAGAGTTCCTCGGGTGGGTCGACGCCGCGCTGGACCACGTCCGGGCGGGCGACGTCTACCAGGTCCAGCTCGGCTACGACGTCGAGCTGCCCACGGCGCTCGACGCGGGCGCCATCTACCGGCGCATGCGGCGCAGCAACCCCTCGCCGTTCATGGGCATGGTGCCGTTGCGGGGTGCGACGCTGCTCAGCGCCAGCCCCGAGCTGCATGTGCTGCTGAGCGGGGGCGCCGCGACGATGCGCCCGATCGCCGGCACCGCGCCGCGGACGGGCGACCCGGCAGGGGACGCGGCGGCGGTGGAGTACCTCCGCACTGCCGAGAAGGAGCACGCCGAGCACGTCATGCTCGTCGACCTTTGTCGCAACGACCTGGGCCGGGTGGCCGCGGTCGGGTCGACGCGCACCCCGACGATGATGGAGGTCGAGCCCTACTCCCACGTGTTCCACCTGGTGTCGACAGTGACAGCCACCGTCGAGGAGGGCTACGACGTGTTCGACGTGATCCGCGCGACCTTCCCCGCGGGCACGATGACGGGCGCGCCGAAGATCAGGGCCATGGAGGTCATCGAGTCACTGGAGAGCACCCGGCGCGGCCTGTACGCGGGAATCTTCGGGGTGATCGGCGTCGGCGGCTACGCGAACCTCGCGCTGACGATCCGGTCGATCGTCTGCACCGAGGCGGGGGCCTCCACGAGGGCCTCCGCCGGCGTGGTCACGGACTCGGACCCGCATAGCGAGTGGAGGGAGACCCGGCACAAGATGAACGCGGCGGTCGCGGCGGCCACGGGTGGGGTGTTCCGATGAAGGTCCTGCTCGTGGACGCCTTCGACAGCTTCTCGCACATCATCTACCAGTACCTGCGCGGCGAGGGCGCCGACGTCACGGTGGTCCGCTCGGGGGAGTTGACGCCCGACGAGGTGCTGGGCGCCCCTGAGGACGCCGTCGTGCTGGGGCCTGGGGGTGGGCACCCCGCCGACTCCGGGCATGTCGAGATCGTGCGCGCCGTGGCCGGAGGCAAGCCCGTCCTCGGCGTGTGCCTGGGCCATCAGGCCATCGGCTTGGCCTTCGGCGCGCGCGTCGGCTCCGCGCCACGGCTCATGCACGGGAAGACCAGCATGGCGACGCATGACGGCCGTGGCGTTTTCTCCGGCGCGCCGCACCCGCTGCGCGTGACGCGGTACCACTCACTGGTGGTGACCGAGGACGAGTTTCCCGACTCCGTCCTCGAAATCACCGCGCGAGCGGAAGACGGAACGGTCATGGGCTTGCGCCACCGGGAGCTCGCCGTCGAGGGCGTGCAGTTCCACCCCGAGAGCGTCCTGACGCAGGCGGGCGGCGCGACCTTCGCGAACTTCCTCCGCAGGGCTGCTCAGTGACGGGGCACGGGATCCACTTTGTCGCCATCAACGGCTCGGCACGACCGCGCGGCACCACAGCGGCAGTCCTCCGCCTCGCCGGCGAGCATCTCGCGACGCGCGGCGCCACGTTCGAGACCATCCACCTCGCCGAGCGGCGGGTGGCCCCATGCCGGTGTGGTCGGTGCAACTCCCGCACCGACCCGTGCCCGGTGGATGACGACGTGGCAGCCATCGTGGGTGCCATGCAGCGCGCAGATGCGCTCGTCTACGCCGCGCCTGTGCACGGATACGGCCTGTCCGCCTTGATGCAGACGTTCGTCGAGCGCGCCGGCGTCGGACACCTGCGGTTCGGGCGGCCGCTCACCAACAAGGTCGGCGGAGTGGCGGTCGTCGGGCGGCGATATGCCCACGAGCCGGTGCACGCGCAACTGGTCGACAACCTGCTGCTCAACCGGATGATCTTGCCGGGGAGCGGCTTCCCCGCCACCGTCCGCGCAGGTGGGCCGTCCGACGTCGCTCTTGACACAGAGGGCATCTCGGCCATGCTCGCGATGCTGGACAGGATGTGCGCGCTGGTGCGCGTCCTGCGCCAGACGCCGATGCCCGAGGTCGGCGACCTCGAACTGCGCGTCGGGACCCTCTCGTGACGGTGGGCCGCTCCGCACCTGTCATCCCACCCGCCGCCCCACCACGGCGCCCGGCCCGGGCGCGACCTGACGGAGGACGCCCGTGACGACATCCCCACCGCTGAGGGTCCTCTTCGTGGCCTTCAGCCGCTCCAGCCTCGGCCACGTCACACGGATGCGGACCGCGGCCGCCCGCTTCGCCGACGCCGGGCACGACGTCGCGGTCGCCTGCCATGAGGATGTGCGGCCCCTCGTCGAACGTGCCGGCCTGCCCTGGATCGGGGTGGACGAGATCGGGCCCGCGCCGAAGTGGCGCGGCATGGACGACGTGGAGCAGCTGCGGGCGTTCGTCCGCACCCGGCTCGCCAGCCCGGCGTACCTGGAGGCCTGCCTGCGTGACGAGCTCCGCGCCATCGACGACTTCGCACCGGACGTCGTCGTCAGCGACATGCGCAACACGGCGTCGGTCGCCGCCTCGATGCGTGGGCTCCCCAGCTTCACCTGCCACAACCTGCGCCTGTTCCGGCACCCCATGCACGTGGTCCTGCCGGAGGTGCTCGCCGCGCTCAGCGCGCTCGGGATCGAGTCCGCGCACGCCCGCAACGTCCTGGGCGACGCCGTCCTGGTCCCTGACGTGGCGTTGCTCGACCCCCTCTCCGAGGTTCCCGAGCAGACCGCCGCCCTGATGTCCTCGCTCGTCGGCGAGATCCGCCATGTCGGCCCGCTGGCCCCAGCGGAGCTCTTGCGGCGAACGGTCCGCGCCGACCGTGAGCCCGAGCTCAACATCACGCTCGGCGGCTCAGGCGCCGGCGACGCGGACCTGCTCCGCGTCGCCGCGGCCGCACGCGACCTCGGGGTGCGGCTCACGGTCACCCTCGGCGTCGAGGGGGCGGGCGTCGCAGACCTGGCCGCGCGGGTCAGGGAGGCGGCGGGGTCGGCGCAGCTCGACGTGGCCGGGTTCCGGCATGACACAGTGGACGTGATGGCCCGCTCGGCAGCGGCAGTGGTCCACGGCGGCCACTCGTCGCTCGTCGAGGGGTTGCTCTGCGCGACCCCGCTGGTCCTCGTCCCGCACTCGGGCGAACAGCGTGGCAACGCGGAACGGGTGCAGGCGCTGGGCCTCGGACAGGTCGTGACGCCCGCGGACGGGCCGGCCGAGCTCGCGGAGGCCATCCGCCGCGCGCTCTTCGAGTCCGACCGCGCGGCGCACACGTCGTTCGCGGACGCGATGAGATCGGCGGACGGCGCGGCGGAGATGCTCGCCGTGGTCGAGCGCGCCGCCGCCCTCGCCGCCGCCCGCCAGCACGCCCAGGTGAGCGCATGACCAGCGGGATCCGGCTGTCCACCGCGATCATGACGCACCCGGCACGGCAAGACCGAGCCCGCGCGCTGGCCGAGGCGGTGGCGGGCCTCAACCCCGTCATCGTCGTCGATCAGGGCGGTGGAACGGGGAACCTGGGCGCCGCGCTGCGCGCCTGGGCCGCCGTCGGCCAGGACGCCACCCACCACCTCGTGCTGCAAGACGACGTGACTCCCTGCGGCCGGTTCGCCGCACGCGTGCACGACGCCGTCTCGGCGCAGCCCTCCGCCGCGATCAGCCTGTTCTGCGAGTGGGGCTCGCGCACTGCTGGGCTCGTGCGCGTCGCAGCCCGGCGCGGATGGGCCTGGGCGCGCGCGGTCGACATGTACACCCCCTCGCAGGGCCTCGTCCTGCCCCGACAGGCGGCGCTCGACTTCGCCGCGCTCGAGGACGTCGGCGGGGCCGACGACCAGGCGCTCGTCCAGTACCTTCGCCGCCGGCAGATCACGAACCTCGTGACGGTGCCCCACTTGGTTGAGCATGACGACCACGTCAGCCTGACCGGGAACGGCTACCAGGGCCTGCGGCATGCGGTCTGCCTCCCCGAGGGGGACGAGGCCACCGACTTCGCGACACCGGTGGCCGGGGAGGGCCTGACGCGCGTGCCCTACGCGTCATGGATGCGCACGCATGCCGAGTGGTTCTACTGCGGAGCCCGAGCCGACCTCTACACCTGGCTCGGCGACTTCGCCGACACCCGCCTGCCGGAGGGCCTGCGCAAGGCGGACCTGACCGGGCTGTTCCTCGCGGACCTCGGGGAGGCCACGAGCCCAGCCCTGTCCACAGCGGTCAGCGAGCTCGCCCTCTTCGAGTACTGGACCGTTCACTTCGCCCTCGGCCTGACCGAGGCGGAGCCGCTGCCGGAGCGGCCGGGGAGGCATGCGGAGGCGGCCTTCGGCACGGCGTTCCCCGGGCTGTTCCGGCGCCATCTCCCCGCTGCCACCACCGACGCCGTGCGGGGGGACGCGGGTCGGCTCGCGCTCGCGGCCTTCCACCGCGGGGCAGCCGCAACCCTGCCCCGGCCCTATCCCGACTGGTCCCAGGAGCCTGTGGCATGAGCCCCGTCCTGCCCGGCCCCGCCCCGCACCCCGTGCTCCGCAGGCGGGCCAACGCCCACGTGTACGCCACCGATCCGGTGGGCTACTCCTCGCGGCTCTACCACGAGCACGGGCCGGTGAGCGGTCTTGTGCGAGGCGACGACCGCCAGGTCTTCGCATTCGGCCCGGAGCACAACCGGACGGTGATGACGAGCGGCGACGTGTTCCACACGGTGCTGGAGCACAGCATCCCGGAGCGGATCCGCAGGGCCAGGCGCGGCATCGGCCTGTTGAACATGAACGGCCCGGCTCATCGCGTGGCACGCCGCATGGCAGCGCCGTCCTTCCGCCCGCAGGTGATCGCGCAGCACGCGGAGCTCATCGCCGAGCTCGCGGCCGCCGAGGTCGACACCTGGGCCGCCGGCGAGCCCTTCGACCTGGCAGCCGCGATGCGCAGGCTCACGCTCCGGATCGCCTGCCGCTGCCTGTTCGGAGTGGACATCGCGGCCAGCGCCGACCCGATCGGCGTGATGGTCCAGGACATGCTCGCGCTGCGCTACTTCGACTCGTCAATCCGCTACTTCCCGTTCGACGTCCCCGGAGCCCCGTATCGCCGCCTGCTGACCGTCATCCGCCGCCTGGACGACACTCTCGCCGAGATCGTCGCGACCCGGCGCGCCCAGGACGGGCAGCCGGACCTCCTTGGCTCCCTGCTCTCCACGCGCGACGGCGACGGGCGGCAGTTGGACGACGACCAGCTCGTGGGGCACCTCACGACTCTGCTCGTGGCGGGGCACGAGACGTCGTCGAACACGCTGGCGTGGGCCTTCCTGCTGCTGTCCCAGCACCCCGGCGAACTCGACACGGTGCTGGCATCCGTCCCGGGCCGCTCACCCGGGAGGCCGGCGGACGCAGCGGCCGCCGTGGGCGACGCCACCCTCGACAGGGTGCTGAAGGAGGTCCTCCGCCTGCTGCCGCCCGGGCCCCTGACCGCGCGAATCGCCATGGCGCCCACGCAGATCGGCGGGTACGAGATCCCCGCGTGGTGCCAGGTCATGACCAGCAAGTTCGTGACCCACCGCGACCCTGTGGTGTTCCCCGATCCGCTGAGGTTCCGGCCGGGCCGCTGGGAGTCCACGCGGCCCAGCCTGTACCAGTACCTGCCGTACGGGGCAGGGGCCCACGCATGCCTGGGCGCCGCGTTCGCCGACCTGGAGATGAAGATCGTGCTGGCGACGGTGCTCGGCCGCTACCGGCTCGAGCCAGTGCCCGGCACAGAGGTCTCACGGCAGGTTGGGCTGATGATGGCGCCGCGCGGCGCGATCCCCGTGGTGGCCCGCCCCCGAGAGGCGGCAGGTCCGGTCGCACGCGTGCAGGGGGACGTGCACGAGATGGTCGACATGGACGGCGCCCACCGGTGGAGGCTCGGATGGTGACCCCACCCGTCAGCCTCGTGATGGCCACCCATGACAAGCGCGAGTACCTACGCCTCACGTTGGAGTCGCTGACCGTCCAGACCCACCGTGACTTCGAGCTCGTGCTGTGCGACGACGGAACGGCAGGCGGAGTCGAGGACGTGGTCGCGCCGTTCCGCGGCGTGCTGGACATCACCGTGGTGGTCCAAGAGAACCTGGGCAGGGCCGCTGCCCGGAACGCCGCCCTGGAGCGGGCAGGCGGGGACCTCGTCGTCTTCCTCGACGACGACCGCCTCGCCGCTCCGGGCTTCGTGGCCGAGCATGCCGCGGCCGCGAGCGTGACGGCGCGCGGGCATATCGGCTGGAAGCGCCGGGCGTTGACGTGGTGGCGACCCGGGATGCTCCCGTTGGGGGAGGCGGACCTGCTCTGGCTCACCCATCGGGCCGGGGGAGCCGCGGCGCTGGCGGAGCCACTGTGGCTGCTCGAGCCGGGCAGGCTCTCGGTCGACGCGGCAGCGGCGCTCGCGTCGGTGGACCGTGGCGACGAGCCGGACAACTACCACGCGGTGGTCGAGGCGTACGGGACTGGCCTGACGGGCTTCCGATTCGGCTGGGCGTTGGCGACCACGGCCAACCTAGCGGTCCCGATGGCCGCGGTGCGCGAGGCGGGGGGCTTCGACGCCACCTTCACGGGCTGGGGGATGGAGGACACCGACCTCAGCTATCGGTTGCACCGCCTGGGTGTGGAGTTCGCCATCGCGACCCGAGCGGTCAACTACCACCAGGTCCATCCGCTCGGCCACCCGGACCCGGTCGTGGCGCAGCGCCTGATGCGCGGCCAGCTGATGCGGAACCTCGACCACTTCTGCCGGCGCCACGCGCGCCTCGACGCCTACCTCTTTCGCCGGCGGTGGGAGCACGCGATGACGCTGGTGGACGCGGATGTGCTCCTCAAGCAGATCGAGGCCGAGCCCGACGGCCGGCTGCTCCGCGAGCTCGAAGCGCTGTACGCGGTGAGATGAGCGCCGCCGTCAGGGGCCGCGGAGCCGAATCACGCGCGTAGCCCGCTGTCTTCGGCTTCATTGAACACAGCGCGGAATCGGCCCGGCCCTGCGGGCAGCACTTCAGCGTGCCCTACTCGCGCACGACCGCTGGTGGAGTGCGGCGGGCTCAGGCGAGGTGCGCCACCAGGCGGGCGGTGGCAGGCGCCGCCATCCCGTGCTGCCGGGCAGCGCGCAGCACGGCGCCGCCGATGGCGTCCAGCTCGATCGGCCGCCCGGCCTCGGCGTCGCGTTGCATGGAGGACCGGGCCTCGGGCGGGAACGCCTCGGAGAACGACAGGGCGGCCTCGGGGGTGACGGCGCCACCGCTCGCGCGCCCCACCGCCGCCACCTCGGTGACGAGCTCCACGAGCTCGTCGTGGTGGGCGGTCCGCACGTCTCCGATGGGGGCCCGGTACCGGGTGGTGAGCAGTGCGAACGGTGCGAGGACTGTCAGCTTGTCCCAGAGCGTCGCCTGCTCGTCGTCGCGGGTCCGTGTGGTGAGGCCGGCCTCGCGCAGGATCGCCGCCGCCGAGTCGACTCGGGCCGGTGGAGCCGTGCGGCTGGCGAGGTCCACCCGCGCGAACGGGCTGCCGTGCACGATGCGCCCGGGCGCTGTCCGCGTGGACTCCACCCGGATGACCCCTGCGGCGACCGACGCGGGGTCGAACACCTGCCGCAGGGCGTCGACGTGCTCGACGCCGTTGAGCAGCGGGAGCACGAGCCCGTCGGACACCAGCTTGGCGGGCACGCGGTCGAGGGCCGCGAGGAGCGCCGTGTGCTTGAC
>JAEWEI010000280.1 GCA_023389545.1 Actinomycetes bacterium
TTCGGGGCGGGCACCGCCGTCGTGCCGGACGCGCACATCGTCAAGGCCACCGCGAAGATCTACGACTTGCAGGACCCGACGTCGAAGATGAGCAAGTCCGCGGCGAGCCCGAACGGGATCATCGAGCTGCTGGACGACCCGAAGGTCGTGGCCAAGCGCATCCGCTCCGCCGTCACAGACGCCGAGCGCGAGATCCGCTACGACCCCGAGGCCAAGCCGGGCATCGCTAACCTGCTGACCATCTACTCGGCGCTCACGGGCCGCGACGTGCTGGCGATCGAGGCCGACTACCAGGGCAAGGGCTACGGCGACCTGAAGAAGGACCTCGCCGAGGTGGTCGGGGACTTCCTCACCCCGTTCCAGGAGCGCGTGCACGCGTACCTCGCGGACCCTGCGGCTCTCGACGACGTGCTGGCCGATGGCGCCGAGCGGGCGCGGGAGATCGCGCGCGGCATGCTCGACCGGGTCCACGACAGGATGGGACTGCTGCCTCAGCGGGGCCGGGCATGAGGCTCCCGGCCCGCAGCGGCGACCAGGTGCGCATCGGCGTCGCGATCACGATCCCCGAGCCGTACGGGTCGCTGCTGCAGGCCGCGCGCGGACGGTTCGGTGATCCGGCGGCGCCGTTCATCCCCCCGCACATCACCTTGCTGGGGCCGACGGTCGTCGAGCCTGGCGAGCTCCCCAAGGTGGAGCAGCATCTCGCGGAGGCCGCGTCGCGGCACCGGCCGTTCGTGGTGCACCTGCGGGGGACGGGGACCTTCCGTCCCGTGTCGCCGGTGGTGTTCATCCAGGTGGTGGACGGCATCGCCGGCTGCGAGTCCCTGGAGCGGGACATTCGGACCGGGCCTCTCGCCCAGGAGCTGAACTTCTACTACCACCCGCATGTCACGGTGGCCCACGATGTCGCCGAGCCGGACCTGGACCGGGCGTTCGCGGAGCTCGTCGACTTCGACGCGTCGTTCGTGGTGAGCGCGTTCCACTCCTACGAGCACGGCGACGACGAGGTGTGGCGCCCCGTCAGGGGGTTCCCGTTGACCGGCGCCCTGCCTCCGGTCACCTCGACGACGCCCGTCACGGCGGCTGCTCCTGCCGAGGGAGCCTGAGCCACCCTCGGGATGCTGCGCGGTTGATCGGCTCCTAGGGTCGGGGGATGATCGCGCCGTCTGACCCCCACACGCCGATCGGCGCAGGTCAGGCGCATGTCAAGGCATCCGCCACGGAGCGGTCGAATGCCGCGGCGGAGGGCTCCGCCGGAGGACTGCGAGGGCGGGTCGCCGCCGTGACAGCCTGGGTGCGGCGGGTGATCGCGTGGTGGGGCCGGACCCGGGCGGGTCGCGCCAACGCGCGTTTCAGCGCTGCCGGCGGCGGCGTGCTGACCGGCGGGATCGCCTACGCCACGCTGTTCTCCGTCTTTGCCGGGCTGACCATCGGCTACACCGTGTTCATGGCGGTGCTCGGCCGCAACGCCGCGCTGCGTGAGGACGTGCTCGACGCGGTGGCGGCGAACCTGCCGGGACTGGTCGACACCGGGTCGGGCTCCGGGCTGCTCGAACCGGACAGCCTGGAGCTCAGCGCGGGGCTGAATGTGACGGGCATCATCGCGGTCATCGTGCTGCTGGTGAGCGCGACGTCGGCGCTGTCCTCGCTGCGCACCGCCGTGCGGGCCATGTTCGACGCCGTGAAGATGCCGGAGAACGCGCTGCTCGGGAAGGTCCGGGACCTGGCCGGGTTCGTCGGGCTCGCCCTGGCGGTGCTGCTCTCGGCGGTGCTCAGCGTGGCCGCGTCCTCCCTCGCCGACAGGGTGCTGCGGCTCTTCGGCGTGACCGAGGGCGCCGGCGCCGTGGTGCAGGTGCTGGTCGTGGCGGTGGCGTTCGCTGTGGACGTTGGCACGTTCATGCTGATCGTCCGGGTGCTCGCGGGGCAGCGGCCTCCGTTCCGGGACCTGCTGGGCGGCGCGCTGATCGCCGCGGTGGGGCTGGGCGCGATGCGGCTCGCTGGGACGTCGCTGGTGGCGAGCAGCGCGGACCGGAACGCGTTGTTGGCGTCGTTCGCGGCAGTGGTGACGCTGCTGGTGTGGGTCAACCTGATGTCGCGCATCGTGCTGCTGGCGGCCGCGTGGACGGCCGACCCGCCGGAGCAGGCCACTGAGCCTGACCCGTGAGCCGCATGGCTGTGGCCAGCGCGCGTCGCTCCTGCGGCGGCGCCTAGAGCTGCTTGCGCACGCCTGCCTCGTGCGAGACGTTGGCGAGCTCGTCTTCCACGGACCCCGTGAGCGCGTCGGCGCCCGCCCCGCGCCGCCCGACTGGAAGGAGGGTCCGGTGCTGCGCGTCCTCGAGCTCGAACGCGAGCGCGGCGTAGAGCGCGACGGCGGCGAGGACCAGGCCGGCGACGCCCGCCGCCGTCTTCCACTCCGACGCGTCGGTGAGCTCGGCGATCCCCGTGAGCGTGAAGCGCACGGACGTCAGCCCCATGACCCCCGCAGCGGCGAGCTTGGCCGTCGCCGCCGAGACGGGGACGAGCATCGAGACCGCTGAGGCGAGGAACAGGACTCCCAGCGCGGGGCTGCTGGCCCCGGGGGCGCCCGTCAACGTGATGAGGGCGGCCGCCCCCCACGTGCCCGCGAGGACGCCCATGCCCGTTCCCGCGACGGGGTCGCGCGCGAGAAACCCGTAGACGCTCGCCAGGAACTGCAGTGGAACTGTCAGGGCCAGGACGCCGAGCGCGACGGCGCCACCCTGTTCCGGGGGGATCCAGCCGAGTTGGAGGGCTGAGAAGCCCGTTGTGGCCACGACGAGCGCGATGAAGCCCAGCGGCAGGGGCGTGCCGATCGGACGCACGACGATCCGCGCGACCTCCATGTGCCGGTCTCCGCCGGGGCCGCCGATGTGGTGCGCGCTCAACTGACCAGCGCCTGCGTCGCGGACTCCTTGAGCTTGCCGTTCGCCCAGCGCGCTTGCCGCAGCGTCTCGGGGTGGCACCGCTCGGCCACCGCGAGCAGGTCTCGGTGCTTGATGCCCTGGGCGGCCTGGGCCAGGAGCTCCCAGTCCACGGAGACCCCGGAGGCCTTGAGGTAGACCTCGCGCAGGTCGCGCAGCAGCAGCAGCTCCGGCACGCTCCTGCTCCTCACCAGGTCGCTTCCCTTGTCGAGCAGGCGCCCGGCGAGCGTGGTCTCGCCCTTCGGCTCACGGTCGAGGTGCTCGCCGTAGTCGGCGGCGATGCGGGCGATCTCGCGCACGTGGTCCTGCGACCAGACGGCGAGGTCGCGGGCGACGTGGAGGATCTCGTGGTCGGCCTTGTGCCGGTCGGAGATCTGCAGCAGCTCATGCGCGAGGTCGTTCTCCGAGCGGTGGAGCTCTCGCAGGGCCAGGCCGATCCTCATCTCACTTCCTCCCCCACGTGCTCGAGCACCGCCGACGACGGCCCCCCTGTGGTGGGGGGCACGCTCGCCCCGACGGGCGCCGAGGCGGTGGTCGTGGGCGCCGCGGAGACGGCTCCCTCGGCGTCGGCGACCTTGCGGATGGCGGCGGCGGCCGTCTTGAAGATCGGCTGCTTGGACGCCGGGTCCCACTCGGTGATCGTCAGCTCGTTGGCGGCGCGGCCAGGGCCGTCCGGCCCATGGGCGCCATGGTCCCAGTAGCCGTAGTGGAACGGCAGGAACAGCATGCCGGGGCGGATCCCGCTCACTCGCACGCGGGCCTCAACGCTCCCGCGTGGTGTGGAGACCTCCGCCAGATCGCCCTCGGCCAGGCCGAACAGGTCCGCGTCGTGCTCGGAGACCTCGACCCACACCTCGGGCGCCGCGCGCCGCAGCTGGGGCGCCCGGCCCGTCTTGGTGCGGGTGTGGAACTGGTAGAGCGTGCGGCCCGTGGTCAGCTGCAGGGGATGCTCCTCGCTCGGCAGCTCATGCGGCGGGAGGTACTCGGCCGCCTTGATCACGGCCTTGCCGAGCGGATTCATGGCTTTGTACTCGGTGGGGTCCATCGGGGCGCCGGTGACGAGGTCCCGCCCGTAGCTCTCGCATCGCTCGGGATCGGCCCAGAACGCGCCGTCGGCGTAGAGCCGTTCCGCGCCGTCGGGATGCTCGTCGTTGCACGGCCACTGGACACCGCTGCCACCCCGCAGCTTGTCGTAGGTGAGGCCCGTGTAGTCGCACGGCCGCCCGCGGCTGCACTCCTTCCACGCCTCGAACGCCGACTCGGCGTCGTGCCACCGGACGAGCGGCTGCCCGTCCTTGTCCCGCAGGTCCATGCGGCGGGCGAAGTCGAGCAGGATGTCCAGGTCGGCGCGCGCCTCGCCGGGTGGGTCCACTGCCTTCTCGGACAGGTGGAGGGTGCGGTCGGCGTTCGTGAACGTCCCCGTCTTCTCACCCCACGTGGCGGCGGGCAGCACGACGTCGGCGAGTTGCGCCGTCTCCGTGAGGAACAGGTCCTGCACGACGAGGAACAGCCGCTCCTGCGACAGGATCGACCGGATCCGGTGCAACTCGGGCAGTGACACGACCGGGTTCGTGGCGGTGACCCACAGCATGCGGATCGAGCCCTCCTCGGCGTACCGGATCATCTGCATGGCGTGCGTCGGCGGGCCGTAGTGCGGGATGTCCATCGGGTCGATGTTCCACACCCGGGCGAGGTCGGCGATGTGCGCCTTGTTCGACCAGTTGCGGAACCCCGGCAGGTCGCCATCGGCCCCGCACTCACGCGTGTTCTCGGCCGAGGGTTGCCCGTTCATCTGGAGCAGGCCACAGCCCGGGCGTCCCAGCATGCCCCGGATGACGTGCAGGTTGTTGACCTGCACAGCCGCGGCCGTCGCCTGGTGGGACTGGTAGAAGCCCTGCAGGACAGTCGACAGCAGGCGCTGCGCGCCGCCCAGCACGCGCGCTGCCTCCCGGATCTTCGCCTCCGGCACGTCGCAGATGCGCGCGACCACCTCCGGCGGGTAGTCCTTGACCCGCTCCTCGAGCTCCGCGTACCCCACGGAGTGGGCCTCGATGTAGTCGTGGTCCACCCAGTCGTGCGCGATGACCTCGTGCAGCAGCCCGTTCATGAGCGCGACGTTGGTGCCCAGCCGAGGCGCCAGGTGGACTGTGGCCGCGCGTGCGACGGGCGTCATGCGCGGGTCGACGCAGATCAGCGCGGGCGGGTCCTCGCCGGCGAGACGGTCGAGGATCCGCATCCACAGCACCGACTGCGTCTCGGCCATGTTGTGGCCGAAGAGCGCGATGACGTCAGCGTGGTCGATGTCGGTGTACGACCCGGGCTGGCCGTCGCAGCCGAAGGTCTCCTTGAGGGCAGCGGCAGCCGTGGCGGTGCACAGCCGGGTGTTGCCGTCCACGTGGTTGGTCCCGATGCCCCCGTGGGCCACGAGCCCGAGGGTGTAGTACTCCTCGAGGAAGAGCTGCCCGCTGGTGTAGAAGCCCACCGAGCTCGCGCCGCGCTCGGCGAGCAGCTCCTTCGTGCGCGTCACCACCCGGCTCATCGCGGTGTCCCAGTCGGTCTCCACCAACTCGCCGCCCTCGCGGACCAGGGGCCGGGTCAGCCGGTCCGGCGAGGCGTTCGCCTGCCATCCGTATAGGTCCTTGACTCCGAGCCGGCCATGGTTGACCCGGTCGTCAGCCCGGCCCCGAACGCCCACGATCCGCTCGTCCTTGACGGCGATGTCCAGCGCGTCGCCATTCGAGTGCAGGATCGACGCGGTCTGGACCCAGCGGTCCACATCGTCCACGGTGAGCCCCTCGTCGAGGTGGGCGTCCACCCGCGTCGGCCAGCGCTGGCCCGGGCCGTACGGCGTCCGTGAGCCCCACGGCTCACGGATTCGATCGACAGTCGTCATCTGGAGTCTCCGTTCGTTCCATCCGACACGTTGCCCCAGGTGATGCGCTTCAGCCACTTCTGCAGGCGCCGGGGACGACGACGAGAGCGCCGCCCCAGACGGGACGGCGCTCTCGTGGCGGACGCGGTGTGGCGCGAGTCAGGCTGCGCTTGCGGGGGTCAGAACGCGCGGGTGATCATCGCCCGCTTGACCTCCTGGATCGCCTTGGTGACCTCGATGCCGCGCGGGCACGCCTCGGTGCAGTTGAAGGTCGTGCGGCAGCGCCACACACCCTCGCGGTCGTTCAGGATGTCGAGACGAACCTGCGATGCCTCGTCACGCGAGTCGAAGATGAAGCGGTGCGCGTTCACGATCGCCGCGGGGCCGAAGTACTGGCCGTCGGTCCAGAAGACGGGGCACGAAGTGGTGCAGGCTGCGCAGAGGATGCAC
>JAEWEI010000324.1 GCA_023389545.1 Actinomycetes bacterium
CGTTTGAAGTCCGCGAGCGCGTCATGCCCCCGACAGAACGCGTCCAACTCGTCGACGGTCACCGTCCCGTCGCGGCGGACCACGTACGCGACGATCCGCTGCCCCCACCGGTCGTCCGGCAGCCCCACCACCACGGCGTTCGCGACATCGGGGTGGTCCGCGAGCGCGGCCTCGACCTGCACGGGGTGCACGTTCTCCCCGCCGGAGATGATCATGTCGTCCTTGCGGCCCAGGATCGTCACGTACCCGTCGGCGTCCCAGGTGGCCATGTCCCCGGGATAGAGCCACCCGTCGTGGAACTTCTCCTCCTCGAGGCCCGGCAGGTTCACGTAGCTGTAGCCGGACTTGGGCGAGCGCATGATCAGCTCGCCAGCCTCGACGCCGTCCTGCGCGGCGAGCTCGTCGGGGGCGGCGCGCCGGTCCTCGAAGACCTTGACCACGGCGACGTCGTCGTCGGTGCAGGCCCGCCCGGCGGCGCCGGCGTGCTCGGGCAGGTCCTCGGGCCGCAGGAAGGTGTTCCAGAACGCCTCGGTGGTGCCGTACCCGTTGAAGATCCGCGGCGTGAGCACCTGCTGGTAGCGCAGCGCCGCGGCGCGGTCCAAGGGCGCGCCCATGGTGACGATGCCGTTGAGGGAGCCGAGGTCGCGGGGTGCGCGCTCCTGCTCGGCGGCGAGCAGCTCGAGCGTGGTGGGCGCGCCGATCAGGAATGTCAGGGCGTGCTCCCCCACCCAGTCGAGCACTGTCGCCGCGTCGAAGGCGCGCAGTGGGACCACGCTGGCGCCGACGTAGAACGCGGGCGTCGGCCCACCGGAGTGCAGCCCGCCCCGGTGGAACCAGGGGGTCATGTTGAGGGTGCGGTCGTTCGGGGTGAGCGGGAAGTGCATGATCACGTCGTGGGCGGACATCACCTCCACGACGGACGGCAGCGCCACGCCCTTGGGCATCCCGGTGGTGCCCGAGGTGTACAGCCGGGTCGTCTCCTCATAGGTCGAGAAGTCCTCGGGCAGCGCGGGCGCCCCGCCGCCGGACTGCGCGAGCGCGGCGTCGAACGTCTGGACCCCGTCGCCGCCAGGCCCCACCACCAGCACCGCCGGCGAGGTCGCCGCCAGGTCGAGGGCCCGCTGCGCGGCAGGGGCGCACTCCTGGTCGTAGACGAAGACGACCGGCATGCTGTCCCGCAGGATGTGCGCGATCTCGGCGGGGGCGAGCCGGTAGTTGACCGGCACGCTGACCGCGCCGAGCCGGTGCGTCGCCAGGTACAGCAGCGCGAACTCGACGCAGTTGTAGAGCTGGAAGACCACCGGGTCGCCGCGCCCGACGCCCCGCTCCATGAGCATGGTCGCGGTGCGGTCCACGTCATCGCCGAGCTGGCGGTAGGTCCACGTCCTCCCGCTCGCCGGGTCGGTGACGGCCACGCTGCCGCCGTACCGCCCCACGTTGCGCCGGAACCCGGCGGCGTAGGTCAGCTCGCGCTCGAAGTACTGCTGGAACCGGGTCGGGTCGTAGCTCACGGTGCGGGTCCTCTCGGGTCGTCAGCCGGGCGCGTGTCAGTCCCTGCGCGGTCGCTCCGGGAGGGCGATGGGCGCTGTCGCGTCGACGTGGAACGGCGGCGCGGCGAGCGACAGGCCCCCGTCCACCACGAGGGCCTGGCCGGTGATGTACTCCGAGTCGGGTGAGAGCAGGAACTCGACGGTCGCGGCCATCTCGTCGGCGGTGCCCGCGCGGCGCTTGGGGATGCGGGACAGCACGCTCTCGATCGGCGGGATGCCGTCCATCGAGTAGAAGTAGTCGAGCGAGTCCGACTCGATGAGGCCCCCGCTCACGGCGTTGACGTTGATGCCGTACCCGGCGAGCTCCACGGCCATGAACCGCACGAACGCCTCGACGGCCGCCTTGTACGAGCCGAGCGCCGCGTAGGTGGGGAACGCGCGGATGCTGCCGTAGCTGGTGAGCGCGACGATGCGCCCGCCCCGGTCCATGAGCTTCACGGCCTCCTGCGTGCCCAGCACGAACGGCCGCACGTTCACCGCGTACGCCCGGTCCAGGTGGTGCGGCTTGAGGTCGACCACATGCTTGAACGCCGCCGCCGCCGCGCTGTTGACGAAGTAGTCGAGCCGGCCGTACTGCTCCGCGACGGTCTCGAAGAGCGTGGCGACCTCCTCCGGGTGCTCCAGGTCGGCCCGCACGGCGATGCCTCCCCCGCCCAGTCGCTTGAGCTCCCGCACCACGTCGTCAGCCAGCTCGTGGTTCTTGCGGTATCCGACCACCACCTGGCAGCCGCGCTCGGCCAAGCGCTCGGCCACCCGGCGCCCGATCCCGCGGGACCCCCCGGTCACCAGCGCGATCTTGTCGTTGCTGTGCTCCACGTCGTCTCCCCTGCCCCTGGTACCCCGACGGGGTCAGTCTGGCCTGGCGTGGCCCGCGGTGGCTATACCGAGGTGAGGAACAGATTGAACAGATGCGGGTGGTGGGCGTGCACCAGCACCGCGAACACCACCGCGTCGAACAGCAGGTGCACCACCAGCACATACGTGAGCGAGGCGGTCTTGGCGTAGGTGAGCCCCTGCACCAACGCGAACGGGACGGTGAGCAGCGGTCCCCACGACTGGTAGCCGAGCTCCCACAGGAACGAGACGAACACCGCCGCCTGCAGCACGTTCGCCGTCCACATGGAGAAGTGCCGGCGCAGCAGCGCGAACACGGTGCAGATGAAGAACAGCTCGTCCCACGTGCCCACGGCCGCGACGCCGAGGAACAGCCGTGCGATCTCCCCCGACCCGTCCAGCGCCGGCCAGTTCTGCCACACGCCGGACGTGAGGAAGTACCACGGCAGCACCAGGTACCCGGCGGCCACCACCACGATCAGGTACGTCCAGTGCACCCGGGTCCACGGGCGGCCGACCCGCCAGGGGAACGTGACCGCGTCATGCCGCAGCCACCACCTCGACAGCGCGAACGGGACCGCCACGGCGAGCGAGAGCACCACGGCGAACCGCGCGATCCCTGCATTGGACAGGTCCGCCTTGAGCGAGATGACGCTGATGATCCCCATGCCGACGCCGATCAGCGTCAGATCCGCACCGAGCGCGCGGTCCACAGCCCAGCCGAGCAGCACGCCCATGATCAGCGGCAGGTACCCGATCGGGCGCAGATGGACCGCGAACAACAACACCGCGGAACCGCAGACCAGGGCGGCGGCGAGCAGGCGCGCGGCGGCCAGGCGTCCGATCGGTGGCGGCGCCAGCACGGCTCCGTGCAGGGTCTCGGTCACAGCGGTACCTTGCCGCACGTCAGGGCATGCGGCGAGCCAAGCCGCCCGCCCGGGCGCGCCTGATCGGGCAGTGGGCCAGCCGTCCGGATCGCCGCACGTGCGCCCGCACGAGAGAGTGGGGAATGTGACCAACCGTCTCGCGGCCAGCACCAGCCCGTACCTCCAGCAGCATGCGCAGAACCCGGTCCACTGGCACGAGTGGGGCGAGGACGCCTTCGCCGAGGCCCGGCGCCGCGACGTCCCGCTGCTGGTCTCCATCGGGTACGCGTCCTGCCACTGGTGCCACGTCATGGCACACGAGTCCTTCGAGGACGAGGCCACCGCCGCGTACATGAACGAGCACTTCGTCAACGTGAAGGTCGACCGCGAGGAGCGGCCCGACGTGGACGCCGTGTACATGGCGGCGACGCAGGCCACCACGGGCCAGGGCGGCTGGCCCATGACGGTCTTCACCACGCCGGACGGCCACCCGTTCTTCTGCGGCACCTACTTCCCGCCGCAGCCGGTCGGCGGACTCGCGTCCTTCCGGCAGGTGCTGGAGGCAGTGGCCGACGCGTGGGCGACGCAGCGCACCGACCTGGAGCACAACGCGGGCCTGTTGGGCGACGCGCTCGGCGCCCGCCCCGCCATCGGCCCGGGCGACGCCCCGCTGACGGACGCCGCCTTGGAGGCCGCCACCGCCGCGGCCCGCGACGAGCTCACCGGTGACTACGACGCGCAGAACGGCGGGTTCGGCGCCGCGCCCAAGTTCCCGCCGTCCCTGGTGCTCGAGTGGCTGCTGCGCCGGGCCGCCCGCGCCCACGACGTCGTCGCGATGGACATGGCCGAGCACACCCTCACCGCCATGGCCCGCGGCGGGATGGCCGATCAGATCGGCGGCGGGTTCGCGCGCTACTCGGTGGACGAGCGCTGGACCGTGCCGCACTTCGAGAAGATGCTCGAGGACAACGCTCTGCTGCTGCGGGTGTACCTGCACTGGTGGCGGGCGTCCGGCTCGGCGCTCGCGCTGGACGTCGTGGAGCGCACCGCCCGCTGGATGATCCGCGCCATGCAGACCGACCAGGGCGCGTTCGCCTCCTCCCTCGACGCCGACACCGACGGGGTCGAGGGGCTGACGTACGTGTGGACCCCGGCCCAGCTCGTCGAGGTGCTGGGCGAGGAGGATGGCGCCTGGGCGGCCGAGGTCTACGGGGTCACCGAGGCGGGCACGTTCGAGCACGGGACGTCGGTGCTGCAACTGCGCCACGATCCCGGCGCCGACGCCGCGGAACGGCTCGCGTCCGTGCGGCGCCGCCTGCTCAAGGCCCGCCGCGCCCGCCCGCAGCCCGCCCGGGACGACAAGGTGGTCGCCGCCTGGAACGGCCTGGCCATCACCGCCCTGGCCGAGGCCGGCGCGGTGCTGGGGCACCGGCAGTGGGTGGGTGCGGCCCTGCGCGCCGCCGTGCTGCTCGACACCGTCCACCTGCGCGCCGAGCCGACAGGCCCCGATGGCGCCCTGCAGACCCGGCTCGTCCGCACCTCACGCGATGGCGTGGCCGGATCCGCGTCCGGGGTCCTGTCCGACTACGCCCACGTGGCCGAGGCGTTCCTGACGCTGTACTCGGTGACCGACGACGAGCACTGGTACGCGCGCGCCGGCGAGCTGCTGGAGGCCGTCCTGTCCCACTTCGCCGACGGCGAGGGCGGGTTCTACGACACGGCGGACGACCGCACCGACCCGGTCCTCGCCCGCCTGCAGCGCCCCCGCGAGATCGCCGACGGCCCCGCGCCCTCCGGGCAGTCCGCCGCCGCATCCGCGTTGCTCGCCTACTCGGCGCTCAGCGGCTCCGCCCGCCACCGCCAGGCCGCCGAACGGGCTGTGGCGGCCCCGCTGGCCATCGCGCCTCGGGCGCCCCGGGCCTGCGGGTGGGCGCTCGCGACCGCCGAGGCGATGCTGGAC
>JAEWEI010000340.1 GCA_023389545.1 Actinomycetes bacterium
CCAAGGCGGCGGACGTCAGCAACCATGCGGTGTTGCCGGTGTCCAGCTGGAATTCCATGTGGATCGCCTCTCCCCTCGCCAGCCGAACGGCCGGTCGGGTTCCACTGTCGGCGAGCGGCGTTTCCAGCAGGAGCGGAGATGGTTACAGGGATGTGACAGCGACGCGGTGGGGGTAAACGTTCGGTTTCGGCCTGGACGGCCGCCCAGGACGGGCTCAGTCCCCGAGCAGCCCGTCGACGAACGCCTCGGGGTCGAACGGCGCCAGGTCGTCAGGGCCCTCGCCGAGCCCGACGAGCTTCACCGGGACGCCCAGCTCGCGCTGCACGGCCACGACGATTCCGCCCTTGGCGGTCCCGTCGAGCTTGGTGAGCACGATGCCGGTGACCCCGGCGACCTCGGCGAACACGCGCGCCTGGTTGAGGCCGTTCTGGCCGGTGGTGGCGTCCAGCACGAGCAGGACCTCCGACAGCGGCGCCTCGCGCGTGATGACGCGCGTGATCTTGCCCAGCTCGTCCATCAGCCCGGCCTTGTTCTGCAGGCGCCCGGCCGTGTCGACCAGCACCACGTCGGCGCCGTCGCGCACGCCCGTGCGCACCGCGTCGAACGCGACGGCCGCCGGATCGGCGCCATCCCGGTCCGAGCGCACCGTGGGCACCCCGACGCGGGCGCCCCACGTCTCGAGCTGGTCGGCCGCCGCCGCGCGGAAGGTGTCAGCGGCGCCGAGCACCACTGTGCGGCCCTCCGCGACGAGCACGCGTGCGAGCTTGCCGACAGTTGTCGTCTTGCCGGTGCCGTTCACGCCCACGACCAGGACGACCGCGGGGACGGTCGTCGCGGCCTCCTCGCCGTCGCCTTCATCGCGGGTCGGCTCCGTCGCGAGCGAGCGGTCGAGGCTGGGGTCCACCAGCGCGAGGAGCTGCTCGCGCAGCAGCGAGCGGACCTGCGCCGGATCCTTGACCCCCTGCACGCGGACCTGCGTGCGCAGCGCGTCGATGAGCTCGGCCGACGGCCCCGCGCCCACGTCAGCAAGGAGGAGGGTCTCCTCCAGCTCGTCCCAGTCGTCCTCCGTGAGGTGGTCGCGTGAGAGCACCGCGAGCAGCCGGGCGCCGAGCGGCGAGCCCGAGCGGGACAGCCTGTCGCGCAGCCTCGCCAGACGTCCCGACGCAGGCGCGGGGACCTCGAGCGGTGGGGCCTCCTCGAGCCCGGGGAGCTCCTCGACCCCGGGAGCCTCCGTCCCCGCCTCGGCAGACGGGCGCGGCTCCACGAGGGTTCCGCCGGATGCCGGCCGGGCGGCGCCAGGGCCGGTGGGCCGCTGGGCGTCGGTGTCGACGCCGGTCCCGCCGTCGCCGGGTGAGCGTCGCCGGGCGATGAGGACGGCGGCGGTCGCGATCGCGAAGAGCGAGGGCACGCCGACGATGAGAGCTGTCAGGAGGTCGTTGTCCACGCGGTCAGTCTCTCAGCATTCGTCCAGGGCGCGAGGCGCCCGGCCACGCGGCGTCGAACGCGTCAGGCGGAGCGGCGGCCGATCCACGGCACCGTGCGGGCGGCCTTCTCGCGCGCCTTGGCCAACGTGTCGGTGATGTCGTCAGCGCGCAGGTAGGCGTCCTCGTCGACGGCCGTCGCGGTGAGGAACTCGTCGAGGCGCACATCCACCGGCTCCGCGGACTCCAGGACCGCGGCCCGCTCCGGGTCCTTCCGATCGCGCCGGGTCACCAGGCTGACGACGCCGCTGCGCAGGTCCTCCAACCCGGAACGCAGCCCCCGGTCACCGGGCTCACGGGACGCCACGCTCGCGACGAGGAGCACGCCGGCTCCAGAGACGAGCGCGATGACGGTCCACACGACGACTGCAGTCATCTCCCCAGTATCCGTGGGCCCGGCACGGGGTCGCTGCCAGGGTGGTCGAGACGGGCAACTGCCACAGAACATTCACATCCCGGAGCCAGCTGGGCGCCGGGTCCTCAGCCGAGCGGCGCCGCCACGTCCTCGCGCATCCGCTGGCTGATCACCGTCGTCACACCATCCCCGCGCATCGTCACCCCGTACAGGGCGTCAGCGATCTCCATCGTGCGCTTCTGGTGGGTGACGACAATGAGCTGCGAGTCCTCCTGCAGCTCGCGGAACAACCCGAGCAGCCGCCCCAGGTTCGCGTCGTCGAGCGCGGCCTCCACCTCGTCCATGACGTAGAACGGGCTCGGCCGCGCCTTGAAGATCGCGACGAGCAGCGCGACTGCCGTGAGCGAGCGCTCCCCGCCGGACAGCAGCGACAGCCGCTTGACCTTCTTGCCTGCCGGGCGGGCCTCGACCTCGATGCCGGTGGTGAGCATGTCGCCCGGATCGGTCAGCACCAGGCGGCCCTCACCGCCCGGGAACAGCCGGGGGAAGACCCGGTCGAACTGCTCGGCGGTGTCCCGGTACGCGTCGGCGAAGACCTGCTCGACGCGCTCGTCGATCTCCCGGACGATCTCCAGCAGGTCGGCGCGGGACTTCTTCAGGTCGGCGAGCTGCTCCACCAGGAACTGGTGTCGCTCCTCGAGCGCGGCGAACTCCTCCAGGGCCAACGGGTTGACCCGGCCGAGCTGGGAGAGCGCCCGCTCAGCCGCGCGCAGGCGCTTCTCCTGCTCGGCGCGCACGTAGGGGACCTCCGTGGGCGCGTCGTCGGAGGGCTCGACGCCGGGCGGCAGCACCACGGGAACCGGGCGGTGCGGCCCGAACTCGTCGAGCAGCACCTCGGGGTCCAGGCCCAGGTCCTCCACGGCGCGGGCCTGGAGCTGCTCGACGCGCAGCAGTTGCTGGGCGCGGGCCACCTCGTCACGGTGCGCCACGTCCGTCAGCTCGGCGAGCTCCTGCGAGCGGCGCTCGACCTCGGACCGCACCTGCGCGAGCGCAGCCTCGCGTTCGGCGCGCGCGGCCTCGGCGGCCTCCCGCTCAGCCGCCGCACGAGCCAACGACGCCTCGAGCATGGCCAGCGCGTGCTGGGCGCCCTCGCGGACCGCGTCGGCGATCCGGGAC
>JAEWEI010000379.1 GCA_023389545.1 Actinomycetes bacterium
GGCCACGGCGCCTCGCGACCCGGCCACGCAGGATCCCGCGAGCACCATGTGCGCGCCGACCGCCGTGGACTCGAGGTCGCGGGCAGGGCGGCCACCGGAAGGGCAGCACCCCGGGTCGTCACAGTCGAGTCGCAGATACCCGGTGGCTGTGACGACCCAGACGGCGACGTCGCCGAAGGCCACTGCCGCCGCCTCACGGAAGTGCCTGGCCGCCGCATGCGCGAGCGCCCCGGAGGCGCCGGCGCCGCGCGGGTCCTGCGCGGTGTAGAGCACCAGCACCGACCCCGACGCGCGGTCCGCCGCGAGGTGGGCGATCAGGCCGCGCGCCACCTGCGGCCCGGCGTCGGCGCCGCCCAGGTCGCCGAGGTCGACCCGGGCCACGAGGCCGATCTTGCCTCGCGGGCCACGCAAGCTCACCGCGACCGCGCTCTCGTGCGGTTGGAAGCCGAGTTGATGGGGAAGGTAGGCGAGGAGCTCGCGCGGCTCGCCGACGCGCAACGTGGTCGTGTCCATGCGCACACACCACTGCCTGGGCCCTGGCCGCGCGATGACGCGGCCACCGAGTTGTGGAGGCATGCGCGCCAGCGCGCCCTGGGGGCGGCCGAGGCTGGCATTGGGGGGCGCCCCCAGGGCTCAGCGCCCGGCCGCGTTACGGTACGCACGTGCACTCCCCCTTCGCGGTCCGGCCCATCGGCGGACGCCGCGCCCGCCCGACGGGCCGCGCGCTGCTGGCCGCCGCATGCCTGGTGCTCCCCGCGACGATCGCGCTCGGCGGGTGCACCGCGTCGGAGCCCGCCGCGCACGAGGCGGCGCCCGCGGCGGCCACACCGGCGCCCGAGGACCCGCAGCCGACAGAGTCGCTCCTGGAGGACGAGGGCGACCAGCACTCGGCCGTGGGCTCGCTTGCCGACGGGTTCCCCACCGACCTCCTGCCCGTCCCGGACGACGCCGAGATCCTGGTCTCGACGCTGCGCCCGGCCGAGGGGAACGCGCTGACCACCCTCAGCCTCAACCTGCGCTCCGCGGCGGACGCGGCGGCCCTCGTCGACGGATTGCGCGAGCCGCTGCTCGCGGCGGGATTCGCCGAGTCCACCCCGGCCCAGGCCGAGCCCGGGCTCGCGGCGCAGACGACGTTCACCCGCGGCGACGGGGAGATGCTCGTGATCGGCGTGCTCGACAGGGACGGCGTGCGCACCCTCACGGTCGGCGGCAGGCTCGACCTCGGCGCGTGACGGGCGACGTAGGCTGACCGCGTGAGCGACACCCCCCTCGTCGACGCCGAGAGCGTCCGCAGCCGAGTCGATGCCGCCCTGGCCACCCATGTGGAGGCCCTGCGCGAGCGCCTGACGGCGATCAGCCCCGACGCCGCCCCGCTCGGGGACGCCGTGGAGCAGATGCTCTCGGGCGGCAAGCGCTTGCGCGCGGCGTTCTGCTACTGGGCCTGGCGGGCGCACGGGGGCGAGCCCGACTCCCCCTCCGCCGAGATGGTCGTCAAGGTCGGGGCGGCGCTCGAGCTCTTCCAGGCCGCGGCGCTGTTCCACGACGACGTGATGGACGACTCCGACACCCGCCGCGGGCTGCCTGCCGCGCACCGCGTGTTCGCGGCGCGTCACGAGGCCGAGGGCTGGGCCGGCGGGGCGCGGCGCTTCGGCGACTCGGCCGCCATCCTGCTCGGGGACCTCGCCCTCGTGCTCAGCGAGGAGGCCTTCGCCGCCGCGGTCGCCACACATGGCGGCAGCCTCGCCGCCCGTGCCCGGGAGGTCTTCGACGTCATGCGCGCCGAGGTGACCATCGGGCAATACCTCGACGTGCTGGCCCAGGCCCTGCCGTGGGGCGAGGACCCGGCCGCCGACGAGGCGCGCGCCCGCGACGTGGTCCGGGCCAAGTCGGCGCGCTACAGCGTGGAGCACCCACTCGCCCTGGGGGCCACGCTCGCCGGAGCCGCGCCGCGCGATGTCGCCGCGTTGCGGGCCGCGGGCCTCCCGCTCGGCGAGGCCTTCCAACTGCGCGACGACCTGCTCGGCGTCTTCGGAGATCCCAGCGCCACGGGCAAGCCGGCTGGCGACGACCTCGTCGAGGGCAAGCGCACTGTGCTCGTGGCCCGCGCTGTGGCGCGCGCCCGCGCGAGCGGCGACGACGCGACGGCCGAGCTCGTCCGCGCCCAACTCGGCCGGCGCGATCTGGACGCGGACGCGGTGCGCGGGCTGGCGGCGGCGATCGACGCGACCGGCGCGGCCAAGGACGTCGAGGCGCTGATCAGCGAGCTCAGCGACGTGGCGTTCGGCAGGCTCGACGCCCTCGCCGTGACCGACCGCGGACGCGAGATGCTCGTCGCGCTGGGGCACGCGGCCGTCGACCGGAGGTTCTGAGCCAGGTCGGCTCGGCTCAGCGCGTCGGGCTCAGAGCAGCGCCTGGGCGACGCGCCGCACCGCCGTCTTCCCGCCGCTGCGCAGTGCGTCGATGGGACGCGCCGCGAGCGACTCATCCTCGGTGAACAGCCACTGGATCATCTCGGCCTCGTCGAAGCCGGCGTCGCCCAGCACCGTGAACGTGCCCTGCAGCGAGGCCAGCACCGTCCACGCGGGGGCGTCCTCGTCCGGGCGGGTCGGCGCGGAGGGGTTCGCCAGGTGGGCGGGCACCAGGAATGCCTCCGGGATGGACAGCACACGGGGGTCGCCCCGGCGCACACCCACGAGCCGTCCCTCTTGCAGCAGGCGCCGCACCTTGCCCACGTCGAGGCCGAGTCGTTCCGCGACGTCGGGCACCGTGAGCCACGCGTCGACGATGTTGTCCAGGTTCGCACTGTCAGTCACGACGAACAGCGTACGCACCCGAGCACATCACCCGTTCGCCAGGAAATGACATCGGGCAATAGGCGCGGTGCGCTTTCACATCGCCCGCCGCTCAGATACGTTCACATTCTGTCACTTGAGTCACTCCGGCCCCATCCATCACTTCAGCATCATGAGGTACGACGATGACGCAGTCCGCCACCGGTCAGCAGTGCGCACAGCCCGCCGCACCCTCCCAGGCCGATCCGGGCCGCGCCCTGCGCCGGGGAACCAGCGCCGGCGCCACGCTCGCCCTCGCGGCCGTCGCCGCCGTGTCCTCGGCCGCGACCGCCCAGGCCGATGAGGCCTACACCGTGCGCCAGGGCGACACCGTGAGCCATATCGCCGCGCGCAGCGGGGTGAGCGTGCAGGCCATCACCCGCGCCAACTCCCTCGCCGACGCCTCCCGCATCCGCGTGGGCCAGCAGCTCACCATCCCGTCGGCCGGCACGTCCGCCCCCAGCGCCCCGGCTCCGCCGGCTCCCGCGGCCGCCACCCACGTCGTCGTCGCCGGGGACACCGTCTCCGCCATCGCCAAGCGCCACGGCACGACCGTCACCGCCGTCGTCAGCGCGAACGGCCTCGACTCCCGCGCGTTGATCCGCATCGGCCAGACGCTCACGATCCCCGGCGCCGCCTCCGCGTCCGCCGGCGCCACCGTCGCGAGCCCGGCCGCGCCCCCCCGCCCCCGGCCCACCCAACCCGCCCGCGCCACAGAGTACAACCACCCC
>JAEWEI010000334.1 GCA_023389545.1 Actinomycetes bacterium
GGCCGCTCAGTGAGCGAAGTGCCGCGTGCCCGTCAGGTACAGCGTGACCCCGGCGGCCTGCGCGGCGGCGATGACCTCGTCATCGCGCACCGAGCCGCCGGGCTGCACCACGGCGCGCACCCCAGCGTCGAGCAGCACCTGCAGGCCGTCGGCGAACGGGAAGAACGCGTCCGACGCCGCCACGGAGCCCCGCGCCCGGTCCACGTCGCCGGTATTCGCCCGCTCGACCGCGAGGCGGCACGAGTCGACCCGGTTGACCTGGCCCATGCCGATGCCCACCGAGGCGCCGTCGGAGGCGAGCAGGATCGCGTTGGACTTCACGGCGCGCACCGCCCGCCAGGCGAAGGCCAGGTCGTCGAGCGTGGCCTGGTCGGCGGGCTCCCCCGCGGCGAGGGTCCACGTGGCCGCGTCGTCTCCGGCCGCATCGATCAGGTCGGCCTGCTGGACCAGGGCGCCGCCGCTGATGGGCCGCAGCTCGAACTGCCCGGCGTCGGCGGGCACGACCTTGAGCAGGCGGATGTTCTTCTTGCGGGTGAGGACGTCCACCGCCTCGGGCTCGAACTCCGGCGCCACGACGACCTCGGTGAACACCGGCGCGATCTGCTCGGCCGCGGCGGCCGTGATCGGGCGGTTGGCGGCGATGACCCCACCGAAGGCCGAGACCGGGTCGCAGGCGTGCGCGCGGGCGTGCGCCTGGGCGATGTCGGCGCCCACCGCGATGCCGCACGGGTTGGCGTGCTTGATGATCGCCACCGCCGGGGCGTCCTGGTCGTGTGCGGCACGCCACGCGGCGTCGGCGTCCACGTAGTTGTTGTAGCTCATCTCCTTGCCGTGCAGTTGCTCGGCGCCCGCGAGCCCACGGCCGGCGGCGCCCTCCGCGCCCACGTACAGCGCGGCGCCCTGGTGCGGGTTCTCGCCGTAGCGCAGCACCCGGCCGCGCTCGAACGCTGAGCCGGCGAACGCCGGGAAGCCCGACTCCTGCGCCTGGGCGTCCGGGGCGTACTCCTGCGCGAACCACTGCGCCACGGCCACGTCGTAGGCGGCGGTGTGCGCGAACGCGTCCGCCGCGAGGCGACGGCGCTCGGCCAGCGTGAAGCCCTCGGCGGCGTTCGCCGCGACGTCCGGGTAGCGGGCGGGGTCGATGACCACTGCCACGCTCGGGTGGTTCTTCGCGGCCGCGCGCACCATCGAGGGGCCGCCGATGTCGATCAGCTCGACGCACTCGTCGGCGGTGGCGCCCGAGGCGACAGTCGCGGAGAACGGGTACAGGTTGACCACGACCAGGTCGAACGGCGCGACCTCGAGCTCCGCGAGCTGGGCCAGGTGCTCGGGACGGCGGGTGTCGGCGAGGATCCCGGCGTGCACGCGCGGGTGCAGCGTCTTGACCCGCCCGTCGAGGCACTCGGGGAACCCGGTGAGGTCCTCGACGCGGGTCACGGGCACGCCCGCGGCGGCGATGGTCGAGGCCGTGGAGCCGGTGGAGACGAGCTCGACGCCGGCGGCGTGCAGCGCGGTGGCCAGCTCCGTCAGGCCGGTCTTGTCGAAGACGCTGAGCAGCGCGCGGCGGAGGGGGCGCCGCGTGTCAGGGGCGTCGGGGTCGGCGACAGGCGCGAAGGGGGTGGCGAAGCCGGACATGGGGATGACCTCCCGGGTCGGTGCGGTCTCGTGAGACGGTCAGGACCCGAGCACCCAGGCGAACGGTGCGACGGCTAGGGGTACATCCGGCCGCTCCCCGGTGGTTGAGCCCACCTCAGGCACGCCAGTCACGGCCTCGGGCAGTCTACCGGCGGACTGCCTCGCCCCGGCACGTTCAGCCGACGCTGACGCGCCGCCCTTCGACGCGCAGGCCCTCGCGCGCGATGCGGCCGACCCACTCGACCAGCAGCGAGCGCTCGACCACCTTGATGCGCTCATGCAGGGAGGCCTCGTCGTCGCCCGGCTCCACGGCCACCGCCGCCTGCGCGATGATCGGCCCGCTGTCCACGCCCGCGTCGACCACGTGCACCGTGCATCCCGTGACCCGAGCGCCGTACGCGAGGGCGTCGCGGACGCCGTGCGCCCCCGGGAAGGCGGGCAGCAGCGCGGGGTGGGTGTTGACCACACGGTCGGGGAAGCGGCCGAGCGTGGCCGCGCCCAGGATGCGCATGAACCCGGCGCTGACCACCAGGTCGGGCCGGAACACCGCGATCGCCTCCGCGACGGCCTGGTCCCATGCCGCGCGGTCCGGGAAGTCGGCGGGGGCGACCACCGCCGTCGGCACGCCGTGCGCGCGGGCGATCTCCAGGCCGCCCGCCCCGGGCTTGTCGCTGACCACGCCGACGACGCGGGCGCCGTAGGCGGGATCGTCATGCGCGGCGAGGAGCGCGGCCAGATTCGACCCGGCCCCTGACACCAGCACGACGACACGCCCGCCGGAGCGGGTCTGCGGCGCCGGCGGCCGCGGCCCGTCGCCGGCGGCCAGGTCGCGCGGAACGGAGCGGGGGGGTTCGGGCGCGCTCATGGGGCGACCCTAACCTCCAGGCGCAGCGAGCCTGCAGCGCGTCCGAGCCCGCAGGCGTCCGGGCCCGCAGGGCGTCTCGGCCTGCGGATGCGGGACAATGCTCAGGTGTCCAACCCGTACGCCCCGCCGCCCGAGGGCGCCACGCCCCCCAGCGGCGCAGTGCCCGCGCCTGCCCCAGGCGCCGCGCCGCCGCATGCCGCGGGTGACGCGCCTGCGCAGCGGCCCGACGCGGCTCAGCGCCCACCCGCGCGCCCCCCACACCCACAGCACCCGAGACACCCCAAGCACCCGCAGCACCCACAGCATCCGCAGCACCCACAGCACCACCACGGCGGCCACGGCACTGGCCCGCGCCACCCCCAGGCCCCGCCCCCCGCGCCCAACCCCGAGGCCGCGCGCCTCGCGAGCTCCCACGTGCTGCACTTCGGCCTGCTCATGCTCGCGGCCGTGCTCACAGCCTCGCTGCCGTGGCCGTGGGCGGTGTCCAGCCTGGCCTTCGTGGCCCTCGCGCTCGCCGCGGGCATCCGCGCGCTGATCTCGTTGCGCCGCGCCCGGGTGCGCGGGGTGCTGACGCCGATGCTGGCCGTGGGGCTGGCGTTCACGGCGCTGCTCGGCCTGACGTCGGCGGGCGCCGTCATGACGTGGCCGGCGCAGACCGCGCGTCAGGAGTGCTTGCGCGACGCGCTGACCGTCTCGGCGAAGGCCCGCTGCGAACAGTCGTTCCACGAGGACGTGGCCACGTTCCAGCAGGACCTCATGGACCGTGCGAGCCGCGGCTGAGCACTCGGGCGAGGCCCCGGCGGCACGCCGCGCGGAACTCGGCATCAGCGGGCAGCGCCACCAGCAGGACCCCGATCAGCACCCCGGCGCCGGCCTGGGCCCCGACGGCGAACGGTGACGCGCCGACGTCCCCCATGCGGCCGGGGCCGATC